>SHUR01000015.1 GCA_009694565.1 Ilumatobacteraceae bacterium
GGCACCAAAGAGATTTCGGTTGCGAGAACTGAGGATAAGGATGGCAAGCGGATGGTCATCCACCAAGGCAGGGCCGATATTGGTGCCAATGGTGCCTGCGGCAAACAAAAGTGACGTGAAAGCAATGAGGAGTTTGCGCATCTGGGAAACCGTAGTGCCTGTGGGCTTTCATAAGGCGTCACACAATTGCTACGGTTCACAAGATGGTGGTGTATGCCACTGAATTACGGGGGGACACCATGAAGGGTTTGATGCAGCCGACACCATTGTCGATTAGTTATTTATTTGATCGTGCGGAAAAGTACCACCGCAATAAGCAGATCATCACTGCCACGGCAACTGGTCGTGAGCGCATTACCTATGGAGAATGGGCTGACCGCACGCGTCGTCTCGGAGGTGCATTGGATGCACTTGGTATTTCAGCAACTGGCCGCGTCGGAACTTTTGCATGGAACACACAACGTCACCTTGAGTTGTATTTTGCTGCCCCATGTTCTGGCCGCATCTTGCACACGTTGAATATCCGCTTGTTTCCCGAGCAGATCACGTACATCGTGAACCATGCTGAAGATGAAGTGATTTTCATTGACACATCGATTTATCCATTGATTGAGCCTTTGCTGTCCACGTTCACAACCGTGAAGCAGCTTGTCTTTATGTATGACGGCAAAGGCGAGGTACCGGCATCTGTTCCCGGTTTCCAAGTACACGAATATGAATCACTGATTGCCGCCGCCGCTCCGGTGCTATGGCCAGTTGTTGATGAGAATCAAGCAGCAAGTATGTGTTACACGAGCGGCACTACGGGCAATCCGAAGGGTGTTGTGTATAGCCACCGCAGCACGTACCTGCACACAATGGGCTGCATGATGGCCGACTCAATTGGTATTAGTGAATCAGATGTCATTCTTCCTGTTGTCCCAATGTTCCATGCCAACTCGTGGGGGCTTGCACATGCAGGCGTCGCAAGTGGTGCAACGTTGGTGATGCCAGGACCTGATTTGTCTGGGCCAGCAGTTGCCAATTTGATCGTGGAAGAAAAAGTCACTGTTCCAGCAGGAGTACCAACAATTTGGATGGCTGTGCTGCCTGAATTGAAAGGCCGCGACACTTCCAACATTCGCGTAATTCCGTGTGGAGGCTCTGCTGTGCCAAAGGCTCTTAGCGAGGCGTACCGAGAGCAAACTGGTAAGCCCATTTTGCAGGCGTGGGGCATGACAGAGACGAGCCCGATTGCCGCAACATGCACATTGTCATCAGAGGACCGGCTGTTGTCAGATGCTGAACAAGCAGAGATACGGACAACTGTTGGCCTCATTAATTTTGGTGTTGAAATGCGTGTTGTTGAACCAGGCACAACAACACCATTGCCGTGGGATGGTGAATCTCAGGGTGAATTGCAATGCGCAGGCCCATGGATTGCCTCTGACTATTACAATGACCCTCGTTCGCGCGAGAGTTTTACGCCCGATGGTTGGTTGCGTACCGGTGACGTTGCAGTGGTTGATGCCAAGGGCCGCATTCGTTTGGTTGACCGCACGAAAGACCTCATTAAATCTGGTGGCGAATGGATCTCTTCAGTAGATGTTGAAAACGAACTGATGTCGCATCCGAAGATTGCTGAAGCAGCAGTAATTGGAGTTCCGCACCCCAAGTGGAGCGAACGCCCGCTTGCATGTGTTGTGATCAAGCCAGGTGAGACTTTGACTGAAGCAGAAGTAATTGAGCATCTAATTCCACGTTTGGCTAAGTGGCAATTGCCCGATGCGGTGGTGTTTATTCCTGTTGTGCCAAAGACGTCAGTTGGCAAATTCTCGAAGAAAACTCTGCGCGAACAGTTCGTCGATTACGTGTTGCCAGACGCTTAGAGGCGCCCGGCGCGAATAATGCGCTCGAGAAATTGTTGAGCACGCTCTGATTGGGGTGCACTAAAGACCTGGCTTGGTAGGCCTTGTTCAATGATGTGCCCTCCATCAAGCAGGCACACGAGGTCACTGATATCACGTGCAAATCCCATTTCGTGAGTGGCTAGAACCAATGTCATTCCGGAAGTCTTTAGCTCGCGCACAACATCAAGAACTTCGCCAACCAATTCAGGGTCAAGTGAGCTAGTAATTTCATCGAGTAACAAAACTTCCGGCTCTATGGCGAGAGCACGAACAATGGCGACACGTTGTTGTTGTCCGCCTGACAATTGATCAGGGAACGCATTGACTTTGTCGGCTAGGCCAAAACGCTCGAGCAGTTCTGCGGCCTTAGCACGAGCTGTTGCTTTGTTGACTCCGAGCGTGCGTATGGGGGACAAGGTGATGTTGTCTTGTACCGACATGTGTGGGAAAAGATTGAAGTTTTGAAACACCATTCCGATGCGTCGGCGCACTGGGTTGGCATCAAACCCAGGCACTGAAATGTCTATACCATCAAGAAAAATCTGCCCATCGTCGATGGGTTCAAGAAGGTTGATGCAACGTAAGAGTGTGCTCTTGCCCGAACCACTAGGTCCAATAAGTGACACAACGGTCCCTTCAGCAATATCCAGATCAATTCCATTCAGAACGGAATTAGTGCCAAATGACTTGTGGACATCACGCAGTGAGATCTTTGTGGCACTCATGAAATACGCGTCCCTGTTGTGCGACGACGTTCACGTTCAATCAACCAGTCCGTAGTGCGCGTGAGAGGAATAGTGATCAGAAGAAACACCACTGCTGCTGCAATGTATGGTGTGAAGTTGGCGAACTTTGATTTATCAATTCCTGCTTGTCGCAAGATTTCGATGGGGCCAATAAGGCTTACTAGGGCAACGTCTTTTTGCAGACTCACCATGTCATTCATTAGTGGTGGGATGACGCGTCGAATCGCCTGAGGCAGCACGACATGTCGCATGGTTTGCCAACTTGATAATCCGAGCGATCGCGCAGCAGCCCGTTGTGATTCATGAACGCTCTCAATGCCTGCGCGAAAAACTTCAGCAATGTACGCCGCATAGGTCAACACGAGCGCAACGGATCCCCAGATCAGTGGACTGTTCCATGGCCTATCAATGCCGAGACCAGGCACGCCGAAACCAATGAGGTAAATCCACAAGATAATTGGGACACCGCGCATGATGTCTGTGAATGCAATGGTGAGAATGCGCAATGGAAACAAAGCGGCTGAACGCGAGTTGCGGGTGATTGCAACAATCAGAGCGAGGACAACAATTGCCGGCATCGACCACGCAAAAATTTTGACATCAAGAACAAATGCGTCAAGAAGACGGGGGAGCGAATTTGCAAATCGTTCTCCATTAAAGAACGATTCGTGCACTCGGTCCCAGCGGGGCATTTTGGGAACCAAAACAACAATCGCAGTCACTACCGCCAGCGAACTGACGGCAGCAACTACGGTGCTGCGGCGTTTGCGTGCGCGTTCATACGCAGCGCGACGACCTGTAATGGTTCCCATGAGTTATGGGCGTGGACTGGTTAGGACACCGAGATGACAGGTGCGTTGGTCTTGTCGGCCAACCAGGTCTTTTCGATTTCAGCGAGTGTGCCTTTGTCCTTGAGTGCAGCAAGTGCTGTGTCAACACAGGAAACAAGTGGGTTATCAAGGTCAAAGACCAAGCCGAAGTTGTCTGGTGTTGTGCTTGCGCTTGCTGGGAACTGACCGACAACTGATGCTCCGGTGAGTTCAACTGCCGCGATGTAGAAAGCGGTGGGAAGGTCAACAACGATTGCATCAATTTGTTTAGCTTCAAGCGCGGCTTTTGCACCGGCGTTATCGTCATATGCAAATGGCTCGGACGATGGCTTGATCACGTTGGTGATGAAGTCAAGGCTTGTTGTGCCCGCCTGTGCGCCGAACTTTACGTCCTTCAAATCAGCAACAGTTGTTGCACCAATGGCTGGTGAACCAGCAAGGGCTACTACTGCTTGGTTTGTTGAGTAGTACGACGCACTGAATGAAACAGTCTTCTTGCGCTCGTCATTGATTGAGAACTGTTGCAGGTTGAAGTCAAAGTTCTTCTTTCCTGGTTGCACTGCTTCGTCGAATCCGGTGCGCACCCAAGTAACTGCTGCATCATCGAAACCAAGTTCGCTTGCTACTGCGTATGCAACTGCGGCCTCAAAGCCTTCCTTTGATTCAGGCTTGTCGTTCTCAACCCATGGAGAGTAGGCAGGGTTGCCTGTTCCGATGGTCAAAGTTTCAGCAGTCAATGTTTTGCCGCTGGTGCATTCGTTGCCTGTACCGGTGCTTGCAGCAGCCGTGGTGTCTGACGATGAGCTACTGCCACCGCAAGCGGCAAGCAGAAGAGTGCCAGTAATGGCGAGTGAAATAGTGAGTTTGCGCATGATGGTTCCTTTCACGGAATTTCGTTGGGGCGCTAAGACTCTACAAGTTGTTAATACCCGACTCAACTAGTCGGGATTAGTAAGGGCCTCTTGACATTGAGACACTTTCTGTCTTAGTGTCTCTATGTGACTTCCTACACAGCTGTTCAGCCTCGTGACATTGAAGCAGCCATCTTTTCTGCTGTTGATTCCTGCGTCACGCAATGGGGGTGGGACAAAGTCACTATGGACGACATCTGTGTCACGGCAGGTGTTTCCCGGGCCACCGTGTACCGACTGTTTCCTGGTGGTCGTGATGTGTTGTTCGAAGCCGTGCGCCTTGGAAAGTTAGAGGACTTCTTCACTGCAATGCGCGCACATGTCGAGGGCTCGCAATCGTTGGAAGAACTAATGGTGCGTTGCATTGTTGTTGCTTCAAGTGAATTGCAGCACGACGAGCACTTAGCAATGATGCTTGCAACAGTTCCAGGTGAAACCTTGGGCGATCTCACAGTCAGCGGTCTGGGTCGTATTGTGCGTGTCGCAACAGCATTCATCACTCCGCTCACTGATGAGTTCATTCCGGCAGATGAAGCTGCCCACATTGTGGATGTCATGTGCCGACTAGTGATCTCGTATTACTTGTCGCCGTCGCCCACCCTTGATTTTGCGAATGAAGAGGCCACGCGCATCTTTGTCCGTGCATTTCTTCTGCCGAGCACATCGTCAGTTGTCGTAACCCAATAAACCAATAGAGAGAATCATGAGCATCCTTGATAAATCAAATGAAGAATTGATCGGCCGCGCCGAACTCAATGACATCGAAGCAATCCTTGCCATCACCAACACAGATGTTGATGAAGTTGAGCACATTGTCAAAAACAATGCAGACTCGCTGTTTACTTGGGACTATTCACTGGCCCGTCCTCACTTGCGCAAGTTGTACGAAAAGGCCAAGGTGGGACAGTGGAATGGCTCAACCGATCTCGATTGGAGCATCAGTGTTGACATCGAAAAGACCATTGCAGAAGATTCCTTAATTCTTGGTAATGGTATGGAGCGCGACATGTACGCGGATACCAAAATTGGTATCTGGGGCGACAAAGAGTGGCTTGAATTTGGTATCGAAGGTCGCCGCTGGCAGCTCAGTCAGTTCCTTCACGGTGAACAAGGTGCATTGATCTGCACCTCAAAGATTGTTGAAACTGTGCCATGGTACGACGCGAAGTTGTACGCAAGCACGCAGGTAGTTGATGAGGCACGTCACGTGGAAGTGTTTGCTCGTTATCTCGACGAGAAGCTCGAAGGCGGATATCAGGTCAATACGCACCTTCGTTTACTACTTGATGACATTGTTAATGACAGCCGTTGGGACATGACATACCTCGGTATGCAGATCATGGTGGAAGGTCTGGCACTTGCTGCGTTCGGATTCCTTCACGCCACAACAAACGAACCACTCTTGAAGAAGTTGTTGCGTTACGTCATGAGCGATGAAGCGCGCCATGTGGCATTTGGTGTCCTTAGCCTCAAAGAGGTCTACGACGGTATGTCAGATGCTGAAATGAAAGATCGCCAGGAATTTGCCTACGAGGCAAGTGTTCGTATGCGTGACCGATTCTTGCAGCAAGAAGTATGGGATCGTCTTGGAGTGAGCACCAAAGAACTCGCCCCCATTCTGTTGCAAGACCCAGACCGTAAACTTTTTCAGCAGATGTTGTTCGCTAAGATCGTGCCGAATTGCAAGAAGCTCGGCCTTCTTGACCGTAATGACAAGTGGCTGCGCCATAAGTTCGAAGAAATGGGTGTTATCCAGTTCGAGGATTGGCAAGACACCACAGACGAAGTTGAGAATTTCGAAATCGGCAAGGAACTTCGCCCAATCGGACAATGATTCGGGGCGGTGCCACCGCCTCCCATCAGCCATAATGGTGCATGGCCATTTTCGGACAAGTTCTCACGGCGATGATTACGCCCTTCGACGCATCAGGAGCACTCGACCTCAATGAGGCCGCCCGCCTGGCCAGATGGCTTCAAGACAACGGTAATGACGGTCTCGTTATTTCCGGAACGACAGGCGAGTCTTCGACGCTGACCGATGCCGAAAAGTTGTCATTGTGGGAAGCAGTCATCAATGCCGTCACCATTCCGGTCATTGCTGGGTCTGGTTCTAACGACACCGCGCACTCAGTTCATCTCACAAAAGAAGTGACGAAGATGGGTGCTGCTGGAATTTTGGCAGTTGGTCCGTATTACAACCGTCCACCGCAAAGTGGACTTGCCGGGCATATCACTGCGATGGCGAATGCAACCACATTGCCTGTCGTTGTGTATGACATCCCTGTTCGCACGGGCCGAAAGATTTCGACACAAACTTTGGTGAAGTTGGCAAACACGGTGCCGAACATCAAGGCGCTCAAAGATGCTGCAGGCGCGCCGGCAGAAACAGCAAACCTCATGGCGCAGGTGCCGAAAGATTTTGAACTGTATTCAGGTGATGATGGGCTAACGCTGGCATTCCTCGCATATGGCGGCAGTGGGGTTATTGGTGTTGCGACACATTGGAGCGCACCAGAACATCAGGTCATGGTCACGGCGTTCAAGAACGGTGATGTCGCTTTGGCTCGTAAGTACAACGACATTCTTCTTGAGAGCTACGCATTCGAGACTGGCGACGACAACCCGAACCCTATTCCGAGCAAAGTCATGATGAATTATCTTGGATTTAACGTGGGTGACTGTCGCTTGCCGATGGGGCCACCACCTGCGGGTCTTGCTGATCGTGCTGCAATAGTGCATGCCAATTTGCAAAAAGCGCGCGAAGCGCTGAGCAAGTAACTCATGGCGCAACCGGTACGAATTTACTTCCTCGGTGGTCTTGGCGAGATCGGGCGCAACTGCATGGTGCTCGAGCAAGACAACAAGTTGATGCTTATCGACTGTGGTCTCATGTTTCCTGATGCAGATATGCACGGGATTGACCTAGTTCTACCGGATTTCACATTTCTCCGTGAGAATGCCGATCGCATTGTTGGCTGCGTGGCAACACATGGCCACGAAGATCATGTGGGTGGTCTGCAGTTCTTGTTGCGCGAACTGTCATTCCCTATTTATGGCTCGATGGTGACCTTAGGTCTTGCTCGCAATCGCATTGAAGAAGCCGGACTACTCAAAAAGACTGAATTGATAACGGTGCGCGACGGAGAACGGATCAATATTGGCCCGTTTGATGTTGAGTTCTTGCCCGTTACTCACTCTGTGCCCCATGCTCATGCCGTCATTATTCATACTCCACAAGGTGTCATTGTGCATTCTGGTGACTTCAAGCTTGATCTCACGCCAGTTGATGACCGTAGAACTGATCTCGCGCGGCTGGGTGAGCTGTCAAAGACCGTCGGCATTCGTCTGTTGATGTGTGACTCAACAAATGCTGAAGAACATGGTCATGCACCAAGCGAGAAGACCGTCGGTGCCGTTTTGCATCAGTTGTTTCACGAACATAGAGATCGCCGAATCATTACTGCCAGTTTTGCCAGTCATATTCACCGCGTACAGCAAATCATTGAAGCCGCAATTGATAACGGCCGTAAAGTCTGTCTGATGGGTCGATCCATGCAAAAAAACATCGGGCTTGCTATTGATTTGAAACTCATCAACGTGCCTGCAAGCGTTTTTGTTGATGTCGAAAAAGTTGATGACTTTGCACCAGAAGATATCTGCATCATCTCAACCGGATCTCAAGGCGAGCCAATGGCAGCGTTGTCATTGTTGTCGCGTGGCGAGAGCCGCTGGTTCAAAGTGGGTGATCGTGACACTATTATTTTGTCGAGCCATGCAATCCCCGGCAACGAAGGCAATGTCAATCGCGTTATTGATGGGCTGGTCCGCGCCGGCGCCAAGGTTGTTCACTCAGGTATTGCTGATGTGCACGCAACGGGTCACGCCCAAGCTGATGAATTGAAGACGTATCACTCCATCTTGCAGCCCGAATGGTTTGTGCCAGTTCATGGTGAATATCGTCATATGCGCGCGCACGCTGAATTGGCAATTGTGATGGGCGCAGCACCTGATCATGTTTTGCAAGCAACCGATGGAGACGTGTTGGAACTGTCCGATGACGGCCTTGCATTCCACAGCAAAGTGCCAGCGAGTTACTTGTTTGTCGATGGCATCGTGGGTGATGTTGGCCACGGTGTGTTACGAGATCGCAAGGTATTGGCAGAAGAAGGCGTTGTTGTCATCGTCGCAACTGTTGACAGTGCATTACACAAAGTGATTAATGGGCCGGAAGTTATTACTCGCGGCTGGGTATATGCACCAGAAGCAGATGCGTTGCTAGATGAAGCTGAGGCGCACATTGAAAAGGCGCTGGTCAAAGCACTTGATGATGGAATAAGTGACGTAGATGGACTTGAGCGTGTGGTGCGTAAGGCCGCAGGCAAATTTGTGAGCGATCGCACCAAACGGCGGCCCATGATTGTGCCCGTCGTTATGACCACTTAATTCTCTGGCCCGATTCTCTGTCATGCTGGAGATCTGAATAGATACCTCGGGAGGCGCTATGTACGGAGCACAAGCAGTTATTCAAACGCTGGTCGATTCTGACGTCGATGTCTGTTTTGCAAATCCAGGTACATCAGAGATGCACTTAGTTACGGCAATTGATACGACGCCAGGCATGCGTTCCATTCTCGGACTTTTCGAAGGCGTCGTCACGGGGATGGCAGATGGTTATGCACGCATTGCAGAAAAGCCAGCTGCCACGTTGTTGCATCTCGGGCCTGGTCTTGCAAATGGTCTAGCCAACTTGCACAACGCCCGTCGCGCACAGTCACCGGTTGTGAACATAGTTGGTGACCACGCCACGTATCACCTTCAATATGATGCACCGCTGACTTCTGACATCAAAGGTTTTGCTCAGCCAGTTTCAGCGTGGTTACACAGTGCAACGAGTCCGATGTCAGTTGGTAGTGATACGGCACGTGCAGTGCAAGCGGCACGTCAATGGCCAGGTCAAATTGCCACTCTGATTCTTCCTGCTGATGTTGCATGGAACGAAGGGGGAGTATCTGCTCCCGCGTTACCCATTGCACGTGCAGTGCAGGTTGGCCACGAAGCGATTGGAAAGGTTGCGGCTGCAATTCGTAGCGGAAAGCGCGTTGGCGTGTTGTTACGCGGTGCTGCGTTAACAGAAGTCGGCTTGCTGGCAGCTGGCAAAGTTGCGTCTGCTGGCAATGTGCGACTGATGTGTGACACGTTCGCGCCACGTATTCAAAAAGGTGCAGGCCGTGTGACTGTGTCGCGTTTGCCATATTTTGCTGAACAACTAGTTGAATTCATGGCTGACCTTGAAGTGTTGGTGTTGGTCGGAACAAAACCACCTGTTACTTTCTTTGCGTATCCAGGCAAGCCAAGTTGGGGAACAGCGGAAACAACAGAAATTTTGCATCTTGCTCATGCTCATGAAGATGGTGTCGCTGCACTGCAAGAACTAGCTGATGATTTACATGCAGCGTCACATCAGCCTGCTGTTGCACAATTTGTCATTGATGCAACTATCGGTGACAAACTCGATGGATCCTCTATCGGTCGTTCTATTGCTCGACATTTGCCTGAAAACGCGATTATCGCTGATGAAGGTGGAACATCGGGTGGTGGTGTCCAAGTGGCGCTCGCAACGTCAGTTCCGCATGATCAAATTTCTCTAACTGGTGGCTCCATTGGTCAAGGTCTGCCAATGGCAACCGGAGCAGCAGTTGCAGCAAACGGACAGCGCAAAGTGGTGTGCCTTCATGGTGACGGTGGGGCGATGTACACATTGCAGGCGTTATGGACTCAGGCACGAGAAAAACTAGATGTCACCACGGTCATCTTTGCGAACCGTTCGTATGCCATCTTGCAGATTGAATTGCATCGCACGGGTGCTGGCACAGGTGGCGAAAAGGCCCAAGCAATGCTTGACCTGTCGAACCCCGAATTGAATTGGGTACAGATCGCTAATGGGCTTGGCGTTGAGGCCGTCCGCGTCGAGACCGCTGAGGCATTTGATGCCGCTTTTGCAGCAGCAATGAAGCAGACAGGTCCACGGTTGATTGAGGCCTATCTGTAGGGGTATCCCGAAGGTGGGAACACCTCATTGGTACCCTTTTTTCATGTCTGCCAAGGGTTCTCGTCCATCGTCTCGCGGCACCAAGGCGCCATCAGGCTCTCGTGCATCGGTCAAAACGCCTCCAAAGGGCAGTAAGCGCCCTGCGGTGAAGCCAGATTCAGCAGCGCGCGAAGTGGTGCGTGGTCGTGAAGTGGAGTTCTGGGGAGTTGGGTGCATCAGTCTTGGCATTGTCCTCGTGTTGTCGATGTATCTCCATATGGCAGGTCCCCTCGGTCGTGCCATCGACACCACCTTTGGATGGTTGCTTGGGCTTGGTCGTTTTGCATTACCAATGGTGATCACCGGTATTGGTGTTGCCATGGTGCGCCGGCGCAGTATTCAACATCGTCTCCGTCTGACCATGGGGTGGACCATCGTGGTGTTGGCAATTCTTGGTTTTCTCCATCTCATAAATGGCGCAGACAAAATTGTTGCAAGTGTTGACGCCATGTCGCAAGCAGGAGGATGGTTTGGCGCCATCATGGCTGAGCCTTTGCGTTCCACAATTAGTTGGGCCGGTGCATTAGTTGTGTTGTTCGCAATCGCGATTGGCGGAACAATGTTGATCACGGATACCACTGTTCCTGAACTCGTAATTGCTATTCGCACATGGACTGCAAAGCAATCAGGCTCTGCAGCCACACTGGCGCGCGGTGTTGGTTCGTCTCGCGATGGAACTTTGCGTCCATATGACGAATTCAGTACGGGTGATTCAGATTTTGCACCAGCACCTGCAGTGCGTGAGCAACCGCAAACTATTTACGATGCAGATTCTGATCCCGATCTCGTGGCGAAAAAGGAACGTGCAAAGCGTCGTCCGGAACCCGGTCGAGTCGAACCAGTCACTCCTGAATTTGTTGGCAAGCCGGGCACAAAGCGCCCCGCCGGTTCATCTGAAGAGTCAGCAGTCGGCGCGCCCGCAGTGCCAGGCGTGTGGGTATTGCCACCAACAGACTTGCTCGGACTTACCGAAGTGCAAGAAGTTAATAAAGCTCGTGTTGCTGAACGCGGTCGCCTCTTAGAAGAGTCTCTTGCGTCTCACGGCGTCGAAACTCGTTTGGTCGGAATGACCGTTGGTCCAACTGTTACCCGCTTCGAACTGGAACTTGGTTCAGGAGTCAAGGTTGCTAGGGTCACGAGTCTGAATCGCGATATCGCGTATTCAATGGCTGCAACCGATGTGCGTATCTTGGCACCTATTCCTGGTAAGTCGGCAGTTGGTGTCGAAGTACCAAACGAGACCCGTCAACTCGTGTCTCTCGGCGACCTCATCTCGTCGCCTGAAGCACGGGCAGCAACACATCCACTCGATGTAGCAGTCGGAAAAGATATTGCAGGTCGCGCAGTGTTCTTGAACCTTGCTTCGACACCCCACATGCTCATCGCTGGCGCAACGGGTGCTGGTAAATCAAGTGGTATCAACTCAATTTTGACTTCGTTGCTCATGCGCAGTACGCCTGATGAAGTGCGTCTTATTCTCATTGACCCGAAGCAGGTGGAAATGGGCCAGTATGCACGTCTTCCACATTTGCTCACCGCTCCCGTTACGAACCCAAAGAGGGCAGCTAATGCTTTGGGTTGGGCAGTCAAAGAAATGGAACGTCGATACGACCTTTTGGTTGAAGTGGGCTTCCGTGACATTGGCGGATACAACGCGGCGTTCGAGAAGGGTGAAGTGAACGACAACACTGACGAAAATGCAAAGCAGTATGAACGCCTGCCGTTCATCGTGGTTGTCGTCGACGAGTTAAATGACCTCATGATGGTTGCAGCACGCGACGTGGAAGAGTCAATCACTCGGATTGCCCAAAAAGCGCGAGCTGTTGGTATTCACCTCATTGTTGCCACCCAGCGTCCGTCGGTCAACGTCATCACAGGCGTTATCAAGGCCAACATTCCAGCGCGTATGGCTTTTGCTGTCAGCAGCCTTACCGACAGTCGAGTTATTCTTGATCAGCCCGGTGCAGAAAAACTTGTGGGTAAGGGAGACATGTTGTTGATGCCCGGAAACACAAACGTGCCGAACCGTATTCAGGGTTCATGGGTTGATGAAGACGAAGTGCGCAAGATCGTTGCCCACTGGCGTCGTCAATCTCCTGAAGTCGTCTACGTTTCTGGCATCGAGGGTGAAGACTCGGGCGGCAGCGGTGCCGGGAGCCTGTTCGGTGGTGGTAGTGGCGGTGTTGATGACGAACTCATTAAGGCAGCTATTGAAATCGTTGTCCGCTCAGGTCTTGGGTCAACCTCGCTATTGCAACGCAAACTGAAAGTGGGCTTTGCACGAGCCGGTCGACTAATGGACGAACTCGAAGAGCGTGGCATAGTAGGGCCAAGCGAAGGTTCCAAAGCACGCAGCGTCATGATGAGCGTTGAAGAACTCGAATCAATGGGGGAGTAACACAATGGCCGACGCGGCATTCACCGAAATCACTACTGGGCTTCAGTTTCCAGAAGGGCCGGTTGCAATGCCAGACGGCAGTGTCATACTCACCGAAATGTTTGCGTCGCGCCTCACGCGCGTTGCGCCAGATGGAACTAAAACTACTGTTGCAGAAATTAATGGTGCACCAAACGGTCTAGCTGTGGGTTCTGATGGTGCTTTGTATTTGTGCAATAACGGAAATGCATTTACTCCTCTGAATGTTGGCGGTTTGTTGTACCCAGGCCCATTTGATGAATCTCGATATATCGGTGGCCGAATTCAACGAGTTGATATTGCTACAGGAACCGTGACTGATTTGTATACCCACTGCGGTACAACTGCTTTGCGAGCACCGAATGACATTGTGTTTGACAAGCATGGCGGTTTCTATTTCACTGACCATGGGTTGCGCACCGAACGCAGCGCTGATCGCACAGGTATTTATTACGCGAAGTCCGATGGCTCTTTCATTGAGGAAGTGGCATTCCCGACTGATGGCCCGAATGGCATCGGTCTATCACCAGATGAAAAAACTGTGTACTGGGCAGAGACACATACTGGGCGGGTCTACCAACGTGCAATAACGTCACCTGGAAAACTGGCGCCACCTGACTCTTTAACAGTGTTGTGTGGATTACCCGGTTATCAATTATTAGATTCACTCGCAGTCGATGGCGATGGCAACGTATGTGTCGCCACATTGATCAATGGTGGAGTCACTGTCATTTCACCATCTGGCGAGGTGTTGCAGCACATCGCTGTTGACGACCGCATTACGACCAATATCTGCTTTGGCGGGCCCGATTATCAAACTGCGTACATCACGGCGTCGTCTACGGGCCGTCTGTTAGCTATGAAGTGGCCATACAAAGGACTCAAACTGAACTACTAGTAGGCTCTATCCGATGGTTCAGCGCTACTACATCGAGACTTTGGGGTGTCCGAAGAACCAGGTCGACTCAGACAAAATCGCGGGCAAACTCATCGCCGATGGTCTGGTGGCAACCGAAGATGCATCAAAAGCGGATGTGGTTGTTGTCAATACGTGTGCATTTATAGAAGAGGCGCGCAAGGAAAGTATTGACACCATGTTGGCGCTTGATGACACCCGTAAGCGTTCGTCACGACTTATTGTCACTGGCTGCATGGCAGAGCGCTACGGTGACGAACTTGCTGTGGCTTTGCCAGAAGCAGATCAAGTTGCAGGTTTCGGTGTTCCGCTACAACTCACTCGCAAGCCGATTGCAGTTACAGGTGAAGTGCCAAAGTTTGACTTGCTGAACCTGCCGCGGCCGAAATCAACATCACCATGGGCATATGTAAAAATCGCTGAAGGCTGCGACCGCAGTTGCGGCTTTTGTGCCATCCCAAGTTTCCGCGGTCCTCAACGCAGTCGTGATGTTGCGTCAATTCTCACTGAAGTTGAACAGCTTGAAGCTCGTGAAGTAGTGCTGATCGCACAAGACCTTGCAAGCTATGGCAAAGACCGTCCTGATGAATTGGGTGCAGGCTCAATTGTGCAGTTGGTGCGTGATGTTGCTGCGATGGCTGACTGGGTTCGCCTGCTGTATTTGTACCCCAGTGACTTGTCTGATGAGTTGATTGACGCAATTTTGGAAACCGGTGTTCCGTATTTTGACTTATCGCTACAACATGCAAGTAAAGAGCATCTTCGACGTATGAAGCGTTGGGGTGACGGGCCACGTTTTCTTGAACGTATTGCCCGTATCCGTACTCTGTCTCCTGATGCCGCTTTCCGTAGCAACTTCATCGTTGGCTATCCGGGAGAAACTGAGGAAGATCACGACCAACTACTGTCGTTTGTACGCGACGCCCAACTTGACTGGTGTGGGTTTTTTGCCTTTAGTCCAGAAGATGGAACTCATGCGCTAACACTTCCTAATCGAGTGGAAGAAAGTCTCATGAATGAACGCCTTGCCGAATTGCGAGAACTACAAGACAACATTTCGGCCGAGCGTCGCGATCTTTTGCTCGGCGAAACAATTGAAGTGCTCGTTGACGAGCCAGGCATCGCTCGTTCATTTCGCGAAGCTCCTGAAATTGACGGCGTTGTACAAGTGCCAGAACATCTTGAGGTGGGCCGCTTTCATACGGTTGTTGTTAATCAAGTATTTGGCCCAGACCTCATCGCAGTAGAAGCAGCAGCGAAGTAGCGAATGGCTTTTGACGAAACAGCAATTGTTACATGGGCAAACATGGTGACGGTTGGTCGTGTTCTTGCATCGCCATTTTTGTTCATGCTCATTCCTGATGATGGACGTGGTTCGTATATCGCCCTCGTTGTGTGGATTGTGCTGTGCAGCAGCGACGGCTTCGATGGCTATTTAGCCCGTAAGCATGGCATCACCCGTAGTGGTGCGTTTCTAGATCCGCTGGCCGACAAAATATTGGTTCTTGGAGCCATGTTTACTCTTGTCAGTCGTGATGTTTTTTGGGTAGTGCCAGTTCTCATTATTGCTGCGAGAGAAATCATCGTCAGTTTGTATCGAGTCTTTGTGGGTTCAAAAGGTGTCTCGATGCCTGCCAGCAAAACAGCGAAGGTAAAGACAGTTAGTCAGCAGTTGGCAGTAGGTTTTGCACTTGCACCATTCGCGGTAATTGACCAAACCTGGACGTTCACTATCTTCATGTGGATTGCGGTCGTGTTGACATTGCTCAGCGCAGCTCAATATGCGGTGAAAGCCCTGCGCTAGTGGTTCTGGCGGCATTAAGCCAGGAAGACCGCGCCGCCTTACAAAAGCGCACGTTGCGCACCTTAATGGTGGGCCAAATCATCGGCGCTGCAGCTCTTGCTTCTGCAGTCACTGTCGGTGCATACGTTGTTCAAGACATTTTGGGAGACACGACTCCGTGGGGCGGCATTGCAACTGCAACTGCAACCATGGGCACTGCAGTAATGGCACAAGTCTTGTCGCGTATCATGATGCGACGTGGTCGCCGTCCTGGATTGCAATTGGGATACGCCCTTGCAACAGTCGGTGCAATTCTCGCCGCTTTCGGTGCGCAACATCGATCGCTTGCTCTCTTCATGGTCGGCCTGTTTCTCTTCGGTAATGGCCAAGCATCAAACTTGCTGGCACGATACGCTGCAACTGACTTAGCTGAACCACACAACCGGGCTAGCTCAATGAGCCGCATCGTGTTTGCTTCAACATTCGGCGCAGTCTTCGGACCGCTACTCATTAGTCCTGCTCAAATTGCTGGACAAGACTGGTTCGGCTGGGCCAAGTACACAGGTCCTTGGGTCTTTTCCAGCATCGTGTTGCTCGGCGCATTCCTCAACACCACAATTCGTTTACGCCCTGACCCATTGGTCATCGCTGGCGGCATCAGCCCGAAGGGCACGGTGAAGCTTCCCAGCATCAAGGAAGCTCTCACGATTGTTGTCGCTACTCAAAAGGGCCGACTTGCTCTTGCCTCAATGGTCATCTCGCAGGTCACCATGGTTGCCGTTATGACAATGACTCCAGTGCACATGAAACTTCACGGTCATGAATCACTCAGTCAGTTTGTTGTTTCGCTGCATGTCGCCGGCATGTTTGCATTTAGTCCACTAGTGGGGCGATATGCAGACAAGAGAGGCACACATCACGCCGCGCTCGCTGGTGCATCCATTTTGGTATTGGCAACTGTCATGTCTGCTCTTAGTGGAGAGTCTTCGCTCATACTGTTTCCGGCGCTGTGGTTCCTCGGAATCGGCTGGAACTTCGGACTCATTGGCGGGTCTGCCATGTTGTTGGAATCAGTTCCCGACGACAAGCGCGTCACGGTGCAAGGTTCAGCAGACTTGATGATGAGTTTCTGCGGCGGACTGGCCGGACTGTCGTCTGGCTTCATCCGCAAAGCATTCGGGTATCACTTGCTGTCAGCGTCTGCCGCGCTAGCGGCTGGCGTTCTCCTTGTGTGGGCCTTCTATGCGTTTCGGCGTATGCAGTTGCAGTCCTCTGTGGCAGGCTAAACATCATGAAGTGCAATGTTGTTGCCGTTGGTACAGAGCTTCTGCTCGGTCAGATAGTCGATACGAACTCTTCGTACATTGGTGAACAATTAGCAGCTGTTGGTATTGGTTCTCACTTGCAGCTCAAAGTTGGTGACAACTTGGCACGCGTCGTCGCAGCCATTCGGCTGGCTCTTGAAGATGCTGATGCAGTCATTATCTGTGGCGGTCTTGGACCAACACATGACGACTTAACGCGTGACGCACTTGCTGAAATCATGGGCGTCCCCCTTGAGCACAACGATCACATCGCACAACTGATTACGAACCTTTTTGCTACCCGCAATCGCTACATGGCCCCCAACAATTTGAATCAAGCACAAGTTCCACGCGGAGCCACAATCATCGAACAGACTCGTGGTACCGCACCTGGCCTCATGTGCCCAGTTGGCAACAAGGTCATGTATGCAATGCCTGGAGTACCGCATGAAATGTACGACATGATGGCGCGCGCCGTGTTGCCGGACTTGTTGCAGCGCAGTGGGGAAGCGAGCGTCATCAAGAGTCTTGTATTGCGCACGTGGGGCGAAAGTGAATCAGCTCTGAATGAACGACTCGACCCCATCATCGACGAACTCGAAACCCTCGGAAACCCCACACTCGCTTTTCTCGCAAGCGGTTGGGAAGGCATCAAGGTTCGCCTCACCGTTAAGGCGGCAACTGATGCCGAAGCAGATGCATTGCTTGCTACATGGGAAACCAAAGTTCGCGCACTCACTGATGATCTTGTGTTCGGAACAAACACCGACACCATGGAATCTGTTGTGCTCAACCTTCTTGAACAACGTGGTTGGACACTAGGTATTGCAGAGTCAGTCACTGGTGGCTTAGTCGGCGGTCGCATAACTTCAATCCCTGGCGCATCACGCACATTTCGCGGCGGCATCATTAGTTACGCAAGCGAAGTGAAGTTCGATGTGCTCGGTGTCGACCGCGGCCCTGTTGTGTCAGAACAAGCTGCAATACAGATGGCTCTAGGTGCGCAACGAACATTGAACGCAAGCGTCGGACTTGCCCTCACCGGAGTGGCAGGGCCAGATGAACAAGACGGCCAACCAGTCGGCACCCTGTGCGTGGGTATTGCATTCCCCGATGGCAGAACCTTCTCCAGCATCTCTCAGCTGCCAGGCCAACGTGATCAGATGCGCCAATTCAGCGTGATTAATGCGCTCTCGTTCCTGCGCAAGCTTCTGCTCGCCGAGCCTCGGTAGAGTTGTATTCAATGCCCTCGTAGCTCAGTCGGATAGAGCAACGGACTTCTAATCCGCAGGTCGCAGGTTCGATTCCTGCCGAGGGCGCCAATGAGATAAGGGTTTCATGAGGGTTGGCCTAATTTAGACCAAAATTACAGTAGGGTAGACTTATGGTTTACCGCACTAATTCGACTCGATTGCATGTTCTGCTGCAGAAAATTGCTTGCTTGGTCGGGGCCTCACTCTTGGTGTTGAGCTTTTTATTTGTTGCGGCTCAACCAAGCCCAAGATTCGTTTCGGCTGCTGTCGTCGACGGAAACACGATATTCGTAGGTTGTCTTTCATCAGGTATAAAAAAACTCGCGATTGACGGATCTGGCACGGTGACGAGCACCTCTTCAAACTATGGGCTTTATCTAGCGGCGTCAGGTGGTTACGTCTATTCAACGGGGCTCAGCGCTGTATGGCGAGTGAATACAGATGGCACTGGATCAGTAAAATTGTTTGACGGCTCAGGAACGTACCCATCGTACCTGAGGGGCATGGCGGTTGATTCTCAGTACATCTACTTCGGAAATGATTATTCCAAGCAAATTGGGAGGGCAAATCTTGATGGGACGTCTGTTGATTACAACTGGGCGAATCTCACCTCATCCTTGAATTATGCGGCAACGGACTTGTCTAGGGCAAGTAATTTTCTCTTCTTCGGTGAGGGTGGGAATGTCTCAGGAAAACGAATCGGACGAATAGGCATTGACGGGACTGGTCCGATAACTCTTGCAACGGATGCCGATGCGGGAGGTGGAGTTGCCGGCGTCACATCTGACAACAATTACGTATATTGGGTCGATTTCAGGAGCGGAGAAATTGGGCGAGTGGGCCAGGACGGAAGTGGTGCCACTGACAATTTCATAACTGGACTTTCCAATCCCTGGGACATAGAAGTCACATCGTCCCATATTTACGTTCTTGAGAACGGAACAGTAGTGCGATTTAACCTCGACGGAACTGGAAAAACAACGATTCAAAGCACTGGGTGTAGTCGGGGAATCGCAGTCGAATCGTCGCAGTTCTCGGATGTGACTGCGCCTACTTTGTCATCTTCGGTGCCTGCTGATAACGCAACTGGGGTTGGTCTGTCGTCCAATATTGCGCTGACTTTTTCAGAGACCGTGACTGCCGTTGCCGGTAAAAACATTGTGATTAAGAAGTCTGATGGAACAACTGTTGAGACTATTTCTGCAACTAGTGCACAGGTCACTTTTTCTGGATCGACTGCAACGGTGAATCCGGCTTCGAATTTTGATTATTTGACTGGGTATTACGTATTGATTGATGCTGGCGCGTTTGTTGATGCAGCCGCCAATGGTTATGCGGGTATTTCGTCGACTACGGCCCTGAACTTCGTGTCTGCAGCTGATACGACTGCGCCTACTTTGTCTTCATCTACGCCTGCTGATAATGCAACTGGAGTTGCTACGGCTTCCAATATCTCCTTAGTGTTTTCCGAAAATGTGACTGCAGTGTCAGGGAAAAACATAGTGATTAAGAAATCTGACGACACAACGGTTGAGACGATCTCGGTGACTGATGGAGGACGTATTAGCGTCTCGGGCTCCACTGTGACTATTGATCCCACAGCAGCATTCCAATACTCGAGCAGTTACTACGTTCTGATCGACGCTGGGGCATTCCGCGATAGTGCATCAAATGCCTATGCGGGGATCTCGTCAAGTACAGCACTTAATTTCAGTGTTGTCGCAGATACTGCGACTACTTCTACCTCTACCACGACAATTCCGTCCAGTACGTCTTCGACAATCGTCGGCAGTGCGCCAACGACCACTGTTGTCGTGGCTGGAGTAACTGCAACTACTTCGACTGTTCCAGCCTCTGCGTTATTGCCCGTCGCAGGTGGGGTGACGACGACCACCGTTTCAGTTTCTGTAACTAAGCCGTCTGTAACCCCAACCACGGCGCCACGTTCTGTTCTGTCTTCGAATGTATTGCCGATGACAACCACCACGACAACGTCAAGTACCTCAACTTCAACAACACTCCCACCAGTAGTCGCACCGCAGGCACCGGTGGCGTCTCCGGGAAGTGCGACTGCATTAATTGGTGGCAAGAAAGTTCAAATGAGTGTTGTGCGAGGAAACAACAGTTTAGAAATCTCGTCAGCCTCAATTCAGATGAAGTTACAGGTGGTAGACAAAGCTGGTTCAACAGTTCCGCTTGATGCCGACGGCAATGCTGTGTTGTCGCAAGACTCACTTGTTAAGTATTCAATAACTGGTGCAGAACCAGGAGCTGATTTAGAGGCGTGGTTGTTTTCGGAGCCGTTCAAGCTGGGAACAGTTATTGTGGGAGAGGACGGAAAAGTCTCTGGACTACTTCCCGTGAATAGTCAAGTTCCAGCCGGTGATCATCGATTGGTATTTAAGACTCGCACTGCAACCGGCGATGATGCGACTGTGTCGGTTGGAGTCATTGTTGGTGAGACCGGCGGTGGTGTATCTATCGGGCTATTGATTTTCGGAACGTTGATTGCTGCAGTGATGGCAGGTTTGATTCTTCCTGCGACACGCCGTCGCCGCAAAACTCGTGAAGCAGTTGATACTCGGGTTTGACAATCACAAGAAGCCCTGTGGGGTACACGGCAAAGCATGTAAGACCCATTGCTTCAACTTGTCGTTCTTATTCACGAAGTGGTGTCTCTCGTTTCACATTCTGTTTCACGGAATGCTGATGATGCCCCGTACTTGCCGAGAGTAGATGGACGTAGACCTGCGCAAAACTAGGGTCTATAGAATTTGTCAAGTCAGGATGGACGGTTTCGTGGGGACTTCTAATCCGCAGGTCGCAGGTTCGATTCCTGCCGAGGGCGCCATGCAGCCGCGGGTGGTAGCAAAATCACCATCCCGAATCAGCGCTGGCAGGTTGGGCACCACCACACGGTGCGATTAGCGAGCAGAGCATGGCGGATTGCAGAGCCGCAGCGGCGGCATCCGAGACCCTGGCGCTTGTACACATACAAACGCTCTCGGGAACTGATCTCTCGATGCAGGCGAACACCCACTTCTGTGGGATCCACTGTCACGATGCGCCCGATCCGCTCACCGACACGCATGTGATCGATTGCCAGACGCCAAATGTCTCTCACCATTTCTGGCGGCACCTCGTTAGCTGGTGTGAACGGATCAACACCCACGAGGAAGCAGAACTCCGCTCGGTACACGTTGCCGATACCGGACACGACGGCTTGGTCGAGCAGAAGTTGCGCTACAGGTATGCGTCGTCTGGCAAAAGCCGACTGCAGTCGTTGCTCGTCCCCTGGGCGAACAGCAAGTGGATCCGGGCCGAGCCGCAACAGCAATTGTTCCTCGGCGTCGCTTTCCATCACGTCACAGGCTGTTGGTCCTGACAAGTGCAATGTGCCCGGCTCACCCCACCAGCGCAGCCGAGTTCCCTGTGTGGGCTCGGGAGCGTCGCGGGTGAATGTTCGGAACTTTCCGAACAATCCCAGGTGGACGTGCACCGTGATCGCGTCCTCCCAGCGATAAAACAGATGTTTGCCGACTGCCTCCACACCTTCAAGCACCCGACCGTCGAGCAGTGCAGCGCCGTCAGTGAACCTGCCTTGCGGTGAGTCAACTTGCAACTGGTGACCTGCGAATCGGCGCCGCTGTAGGCGGGCCGCTCGATGCAGTGTGTGACCTTCAGGCATGGCTCCCTACTGTAGGTTCATGAACGCCAAGAGTGTCGGCATCGTGACCGTCATGTTCAATTGCTGCTCCTCAGACTGAGGTGAAAAACCGAGGTTTAAGGTTTGTCCTGTCTCGCAATTGAAAAGAGATGCCATGCACCGTCTGTAGTTGGTGACCACAGTGCTGCGCCGTCTTCAAGGTAATTGACCGGTGGGTTAATTGGTGCTTGTTGAGGAAAGATCTTGCCTTCGTCTGCACAGGGAATAATCAATACATTATGTGGAGCCAAGATTGCATGACTTTGCCCCTCACTGTTCAGTGGCACTCGTCCCGTGTCAAATAAATCGCGAAGCCGAGTGGTGTCATTGCATTTGAATATGACTTCACCACCTTGCAACTGAAGTGTGATGACACCTTGTCCTATTTCAATCACGGTTGCTCGCCGCCATTTGGTTGATTCCTCTAGAGCTTTTCGTGCTTGTATGAAGTGCACGCAATGCCCTGGGGCGTAGTTTTGATTATTACTCATGTTGTTTTTCCTCATCGTTCTTGGCGTTACCACCGACTTGAAATCGGTTGGTGATCTTCAACGGGCCAAGCCCCTCAGATCGTCTTGATGACTACAGGTGCAAAGTACCGAAGGGGTGTGTGAAGGTATCAAACAGTAGGTTCATCGAGTGCTGGCGCCCGGTGGGTAGCAAGATGCGGGAGTAGAAGCCAACTTTCGCGTTCTGAATGAGGCTTTGACCCCTTAAAGCCTTACAATTGCAGGGTGGAATTTAAGAAAGATGACATCGTCATCTACCCCCAACATGGTGCCTGCAAAGTAAAGGGCAAAAAGAAGCACGACTTCTTCGGTACGGGGAAAAAGGAGGAGTACCTCATCCTTGAGACCATCATCAACGAGATGACCCTCCAGGTCCCAATGTCGAAGCTGGACGAAGTTGGTGTACGGCCACCAGTGAACGCAGAAGAACTCGACGACCTTGTACAAGTGCTTTCAAAGCCAGACCCGCGCGTACCAAGCAACTGGTCACGCCGATTCAAGAATCACCAAGAGAAGTTGAAGAGTGGCGATGTTTACCAAGTAGCAGAAGTTGTTCGTAACTTGGCAGCGCGTAACCGCGACGCTTCGTTGTCTGCAGCCGAGCGCACCATGTACGAGCGTGCTCGCGTGAACTTGATTTCAGAAATTGCACCGGCCTTGAAGGTCAGCAAAGAAGAAGCAGAAGAGTTTCTCAATCAGGCACTTGAAAAAGGTGTGCTGAAGGTGGCGAAAGTTGCCAAGAAGAAAGTCGAAGCAGTTGTCAAAGTAGCTGATGATGCCGACGACGATTCTGACGACGAAGACGACGAGTAAATCATGACCCGTGTGGGTTTTTGTGGTCTAGGCGTTATGGGTTACCCCATGGCCGGACATCTTGCATCTGCAGGTCATTCAGTTTCTGTCTACAACCGCACGTCTGTGCGCGCAGATGCCTGGGTTGCTGAACATTCCGGAACAGCATTACCGACTCCGCGTGAAGTTGCTGTCAATTCAGACATTGTGATGCTGTGTGTGGGAAACGACGCAGATGTGCGTGCCGTGGTTATGGGGCCTGATGGTGTTCTTGCAGGCGCACATGATGGATTGATTGTTGTGGACCACACCACCACTAGTGCGGAACTGGCGCGAGAAATTTCTGCAGCGTGTGCAGCAGCCGGAGTGGGGTTTGTTGATGCGCCTGTGTCGGGCGGTCAAGCTGGAGCAATCAATGGAGCGCTCACCGTGATGTGTGGTGCCGATTCTGAAGCTCTGTTTGCTGATGTTGCCGTAGTTGCTGCGGTGTATTCACGTTCGTGTGTTCGTTTGGGTAATGCCGGTAGTGGCCAGTTAGCAAAGATGGTGAATCAGAT
>SHUR01000016.1 GCA_009694565.1 Ilumatobacteraceae bacterium
GTTGTCTTCAAAGCGTCCATCATTTCTGCGACTTCAGAGTCTTCTGCATGCTTCGAGAGCTCTTCAATTTCGGTACCAAGTTCATGTAACTGGCGTGACAGTTCTGACCCCATACCCGATACTCGTGCTTCAATTCCGGCGAGTCGATCCACTGTGGAGCGTGCAGCTTCCCGTTCAGCCGTCAATGCAGCCATCTGCTCGCTCATCTCAGCCCGCAAGGAAGAAATCTCTGCTTGCAGTGCCTCTACGGCCAGTTGGGTCTTTTTGTTTCGGGCAAGCATGGTGATTGAACTAATCCTAAGCATTTCACGTCAAGTTGTGAGTGAGGCACTCGGCTTGTACCGTAATGCTTCAACTACATCGCGGGGTGGAGCAGCCCGGTAGCTCGTTGGGCTCATAACCCAAAGGTCGCAAGTTCAAATCTTGCCCCCGCCACTAATAAAAAAAGTCTGAAATCCCAGCCTCTCCACAGAGGTTGGGATTTTGGTTTTCTGGGGGTCGGTGAGATGTGGGAGACCGTCTGCTTCGGCGCCACAAATGCAAGCCTGTTCTAATAGAAGTTCCATGACAAACACAGCGCAGAGCAGAGAATGATGACCATTCGAGGAGCGGCCTACGTTGCTGGTATTTACGAACATCCCCGTCGTGATATTCCTGATCGCACCTTGTTTGAGATTCACACTGAAGTTGCTTTGGGTGCATTGGCAGACGCTGGTTTAACGATGAGCGATGTTGACGCTGTGTTCTGCGATGGCACGGCTGGTTTCGGACCACTGTCATTGGTGGAACATTTTGGTATACACCCGAGCTACTTTGACAGCACAGAAACAGGAGGCTCGTCGTATCTGGCGCATGTCGGTCATGCAGCTGCGGCAATTGCAGCTGGCAAGTGTTCTGTTGCTCTCATCACACTGGCTGGTAAACCTCGTACCGGTCGTTCAGTTGTGAGTTATGCACAAGGTCCAGAAACTGGTTTCGAATCGGGGTGGGGGGTGTCTGGGGCGCCACACACATATGCGCTGGCTGCACAACGTCACATGTATGAATTCGGAACTACATCTGCACAGTTAGCTGAAATTAAGGTCGCTGCAAGCATTCACGCCCAGTACAACCCGAATGCGTATTTGCCGTATGCAGTAACTGTTGAAGATGTACTGAACTCACCATTGGTCGCAGACCCACTACATCGACTTGATTGTTGTGTTGTGACTGATGGTGGCGGGGCATTGGTGGTTGTGTCTCCTGCAGTTGCTCGCTCGCTTGGCCGCACGTCAGCGAAAATTCTCGGACATGGCGAAGCCGTTAAGCACACGAGCAACGGCGGTATCGATTTGACATACACCGGCGCCGTGTGGTCGGGGCCACGTGCCTTCGCCGAAGCAGGGGTCAGTGTTGCCGACATCAAATACGCATCGATCTACGACAGTTTCACAATCACTGTTCTACAAACAATTGAAGATCTTGGCTTTTGTAAAAAAGGACAGGGCGGAAAATTTGTTATGGATGGTGGACTTGTCGCGCCATTCGGAAAATTGCCGTTCAATACTGATGGTGGCGGATTGTGCAATAACCACCCATCAAACCGTGGCGGAGTTACCAAGGTGATTGAAGCTGTGCGCCAAATGCGCGGTGAAGCACACCCTGCAGTGCAAGTACCGAACTGTCAGATATCACTTGCTCACGGAACAGGTGGAAGTCTTGGTTCTAAGCATGGCTCTGTCACTCTTATTCTTGGACAAGAGGACGCGTGATCATGTTGCCAGCACCTGCCCCCGTTATTAACTCCACCACAGCTGAATTCTGGAAAGCCACCACAGAGGGACGATTCATCTTGCAGCGGTGTGATGCATGCGACATTGTTTTGTGGTTCCCGCGGCGTAACTGTCCGAAGTGCTGGACAGAGGATGTGTCGACATTTGACGCACAACAAACAGGCACCGTTTATAGTTTCACGGTTGTTCGCAAAGGCAAGGGTGCCTTTCAGAACGCCGGGCCTTTCGTTATTGCATATGTAGAGCTCGCTGATGGCCCACGCATTATGACAAACATTGTTGATTGCGACATTGATGCATTACACGTGGGGATGCCCGTCGAAATGGTATTTCACGACACCGGTGAGGGAAGTGCTCTGTATCGCTTCCGCCCGTTATCTGCTTAGCGGCACGCCTCTAACTCATACATTGGGGTGCCATTTAGTGGCACCCATAATCCAGCACCAACCTGACGAAAATGCGGTGAGAGTTGTGTGCGGTACCACGGTGCAGAACGGTGATGAACCTGTAGGTCTGTTCCGGATTCGTCGATGACATTTTCGAAGTCCCACTTAGTAGGAAGTTCGAGATACATCACATGCCGCGTTGCAGCGGCGAGATTAGCGAACGCCTGAGTTGCGGAAGCATCATCAAGATATTGCAACACGCTATGACACACTACAAGGTCAAATTTTCTCCGCGGGCGCCATATCGCTATGTCGCGTTGTTCATGATTCCACGTATTGCACGCGTGTTCGCTGACATCAATTGATTGCACAGCGACATCGGGAAATGATTTGTGATACCAATCTCGCCACATTCCCATACCAGCGCCTACATCAAGAACCGTAGTGATATTGATTCCCCACCATGCAGCAAGATGATGTACTGCAGTTGCAAGGTGCGCAATTTTCTCGGTGTCGTGCGCTCCGTTGTCGCTATAAAACCGTTTGTAATACGCAGTATCAAATTTCAGCATGTCGCCACGTTAGAACGAAGTGCCCGATGAGACCCAAACGTCGACACTGACCTGTGCAGTTGGTGAAGCATCTGCAGCGGTCTGCCATGCCAATGGAGTCATATAGAACAAGTTATTTGCAGAGCTGGGGGAAAGCTCGAGTTCAAATTGAATCCTCTCCGCGTGTTGCGCCTGTGTGGGTGGTTCACTTCGTCGCTCTTCACGTTCGTCAATAGATTTGTCTCGTTTCGGACGCATCTGTTGCAGATGAAATGGCCCCGGCGTGACTGTGGCCCACGTACCTCCGGGTTTCAATACTCGCGCGTATTCTTCGAAGGAATGCGGTGCGAATACGGAGTACACAGCCGCACAGGAATGATCAACAATGGGAAGGCGAAACGCTGACGCGACTGCAAAGTGTGCATCAGGTAAAAGTTTGCTCGCCATTTCTACTGCCTTTTTTGAAATATCAATACCATATTTTTCGGTCGCACTGATATGAGTAAGGTAGTAGCCCTCTCCACATCCAACATCGAGAACTGCACCAGGTATTTCTCGCAGTGCGTCAGCGAGTGCCGATGCAATCGGTGCATATGATCCTGTGGCGAAGAACTCTCGTCGGGAACGAAGCGACTCGGCGGTGTCACCTGAGGTTGTAGTTGCGGCAAGTCGTCCGCCGACGACGAGATTGATGTACCCATGACGAGAACGGTCGAAGAGGTGGTTGTTCTCGCAGCGTGCTTCATGCTGACTGAGGTGGAGTGGCATTGTGCAATGCGGGCATGCAAAGACTGTGGAATCGCCGATGTCTGTGCCCATTCAGGAAGTCTTGCAGTGGTTTTCATATAAATGTGCGATAAATCGCTGATTAAGTGGCCCCATGGTTCGGAATTGCAGTGCTCTCACTAGCCTGTAATACGAACTCAACTCGAAAGATTCTCACAATGACTGGAAATTCAGTATTTCGACACCAGCATGCCGGAGTGTTGAGCGTTGCTTCGGTTGATGCACCAAATATCATCACGTCTGATTGGATCGATGAGCAGTTAGCAGAGGTGTACCAACGCAATGGGCTCAGAGCTGGATTACTCGCTGGGCTCGCGGGCGTGGAAGAGCGTCGTTGGTGGGATGAAGATGTGTCGTTCTCAGATGCAGCTGCAATGGCAGGCAAACTCGCTATGGAAAAAGCGGGTATTGATCCATCACAAATTGACGTCTTGATTTCTACGTCGGTGTGCAAAGAGCATCTTGAGCCATCTGTCGCATGCCTTGTCCACGATCATTTGAAATTGTCTTCGTCGTGCCTGAATTTTGATATCGGAAATGCATGCCTCGGATTTATGAATGCGATGCATCTTGCAGCAACCATGATTGACTCTGGCTCTGTCGAGTATGTGCTCATTGTCGACGGAGAAGGCAGCCGTGCTACCCAACAGGCAACACTTGAACGTCTTCGTCAGCCAGATTCAACAGCGCTTGATGTATTTTCCGAGTTTGCATCGCTCACCATTGGCTCTGGAGCAGCCGCAATGGTGATGGCAAGCACAAAGCGTCATCCAGAAATACATCGGTTAGTTGGTGGTATGGCACGCGCCGCCACCCAACACAATTCCTTGTGTGTGGGTGGCCTTGATCGCATGATTACTGATACTCATGGACTCTTGGTGGCAGGTCTTGATCTGGCAGCACAGGCATGGCCTGAAGCGCTTGTCGACTTCTCGTGGGGCACTGGAATTGATTGGTACATCTTGCACCAGGTGAGCAAAGTGCACACCACGATGTTGTGCGATCTCCTTGGTATTGATTCATCGAAGGCCCCAGTTACATTTCCCCATTTTGGCAACATCGGCCCTGCAGCGATTCCCATTACGTTGGCAAGTGTGCAGGACCAGATTCAACCGGGCCAGCGAGTCTTGTGCCTCGGCATCGGTTCTGGTCTCAACACAAGCGCGCTCGAGATTCTTTGGTAAACGTGCATCGTCCGCTCGTTGCTGATCTTGCGACGTTCGGACTTGACCCGTCATGGTCGGACACGATCGATGTACCGAGTCATGATGGCACAACACATCGGTGGCATTTTCTTGATCGGCCAGGGACTCAAAAAGACGCACCGGTCGTGCTATGTCTCCATGGAAACCCCACGTGGTCATTTTTATGGTCACGTTTGTTAAATGAATTGAATTCAGATTTTCGTATTATTGCACCAGACCATTTGTCAATGGGTTTGTCAGAAAGAGTGCCCACCCGCACGTATCGCGATCGTCTTGCAGATTTAAACGACTTAGTCAATGCTCTGAATATCACTGCACCGATATGGATAGTCGCTCAGGACTGGGGAGGTGCAATTGGAATGGGTTACGCAGTCGCACACCCCGATCGTGTTGCCGGAATGGTGCTATCGAATACAGGGATTGCGATTCCACAGAACCGCCGTGCGCCTTTACTCATTCGTCTTGCTGCTGTAACTGGTATTCACCGACTAGTAACAAAAGATTCGTCATTGTTCGTGCGCGGGACACCATTACTTCCAGGACGTGGAATTTCCCATTTACAGAGAACAGCGTTGGCATTCCCGTATCGACATCGTAGACGACGCAATGGTGTTGCAGATTTTGTAGCCGATGCGCCACTCACTACCCGCCACTCTTCAGCGGATGACATTGCCGATGTCGCTGAAAAATTATCGACATTAACTATTCCCGTTCGTTTGGTATGGGGCTCTCGCGATCCCGTGTTTAATGATGATTTTGCTCATGACCTTATGAATAGATTTCAGAATGTTGCACTGCATCGCGTTGCAGATTCCGGACATCTCACAGTGCTCGAAACATCGATTGCTCCATTTGTTGAAGCAGCAATCAAAGAATCTCGTGAGGGTATGCCACAACAGCAGTTTTCGCACGAGAAGAATGATGGGGCGACCCTATGGTCCCAGATTGATCATTGGGTTAGTACTAACGACATTGCGATTACAGATGCGGCGCAAGACATCTTTGTAACACGGCCAGAGTTTGCGGCGCTTGTTGCTACGTACGCAGAAGCACTGCATCATCGTGGAATACGCTTGGGTGACCGTATCGCTGTGTTGGTTCCTCCAAGCATTGATCTCATTGCAGTGGTGTACGCATGTTGGCGGATCGGAGCAGTGGCAGTTGTTGCAGATCGAGGGCTAGGTCTCCGGGGGCTGAGATCAGCTATTCGTGCGTCGCGGGTTTCACATGTGATTGGGCCAGTGAAAGCGGTGTTGGCAGCAAGGTTGTTGCGATGGGCTCCTGACGCCTCAACCATTCGACTTTCCGTACTTGCTGGTTCACCTGTTGTCTCCCGGCTTGAATTCGTGAGCGCTCCCGAACCAAGTGCCGATGACCTTGCAGCAGTGTTATTCACGTCTGGGGCAACAGGACCAGCAAAGGGTGTGCGCTACACACATCGCCAGTTGTATGCGCAACGTGACGCCCTGCAAGAGACATACAAGATCAATCAGACAGACTCGTTTGTTGCTGCTTTTGCTCCGTTTGCGTTATACGGACCAGCGTTAGGTATCGCAACTGGATTAGCCGATATGGATGTGACCTCGCCCGGAACACTGACTGCGGTGGCACTTGATGATGCATGTCGACGTGTCGGGGCGACAATGGTGTTTGCATCACCCGCAGCTTTGGCGAATGTTGTGAAAACAGCGTCAACTGAAGTTCCGCACCTTCGCACAGTGCGCCTTGTGATGTCTGCGGGTGCGCCGGTACCGATACAGACACTGCAGGAGGTGTCACTTCTTTGTCCAAAGGCGGAACTACACACGCCGTATGGCATGACAGAAGTGTTACCCGTTGCTGATGTGTCATTGAGCGATTTGATACGTATCGGAAGTGGGCATGGAGTTTGTGTTGGCAAGCCGGTGAGTGGCTGCAATGTACTCATAGACCCCAACACTTCAGAACTTTTGGTGTCAGCACCGTGGATGTCTGTCGGGTATGACTCGTTGTGGCTGATGGAACACGATGCACGTCCCGTGCTCGATGCGAATGGTCAAAGAGCCACATGGCACCGAACGGGAGACGTGGGTCATATCGACAGTGAGGGCAATGTATGGATTGAAGGACGTTTGGTCCACATGATTCGTACGTCACGTGGACCTGTTGCGCCAGTTCCACTGGAAATCGCTATCGAGGCATTGCCGAACGTTGTTCGTGCAGCTGCAGTAGGTGTCGGGCCAGTTGACGTGCAACAAATTGTTGTAGTCGTGGAGACCACTAAAAACACTGAAGGTCCGACTGATATTGAACTGACCCATGCTGTGCGCACCACGCTTGCTCCGTTAACGATTGCCTCAGTGTGGGCAACCAAGAAACTTCCTGTTGATATTCGTCATAATTCAAAGATTGATCGCACTGCGGTATCGCAGCGAATGTCTCAAATTTTGTCAGGTAGGCAGAAGTGAAAGTCTTAGTGACAGGTACTGGCAGCTTGCTTCTCGGTGGTATTGCCAGTGAACTCGTACGCCGTGGAGATGAGGTTGTGTGTCTGCAGCGCAGACCTGCTGGGTTCGAGGGGCATGAGAACGTGCATGAAGTACTTGCTGATATTCGTGACGCAGATGCAGTTGCACTTGCCGCACAGGGGTGTGATGCCATCATTCATGGGGCAGCACGAGTTGGGGTTGTAGGTTCACGGAAAGATTTTCACGAGACCAATGTGCTCGGAACTGAAAATATTCTTCGTGCCGCTGAGCAACAGAACATTTCACGATTGGTATTTGTGTCAACTCCATCAGTTGCTCATACTGGTGAATCTCTGATAGGCGCCTCTGCTGGTAAAGCTGAAATCGGTCGCTCACGTTCGTATTACGCCGAATCAAAAGCTATTGCGGAAGAATTAGTTCTGAGTGCGAGAAATAATCATCTGGCAGTCGTCGCCATTCGTCCACATTTGGTGTGGGGACCTGGAGACACGCAATTGGTTGGTCGAATAGTGGATCGTGCGGCGAACGGACGACTTGCGGTTATCGGTACAGGAAATGCATTGGTGGATTCCACGTACATCGATAATGCAATTAGCGCCCACATTGCAGCGCTTGATGCCCTACACATAGGTTCAGCCTGTGATGGCAAGGCATATGTCATCTCAAACGCAGAACCACGGACCGTGAATGATCTGATGCGCTCAATGTGTGACGCGGCTGGTGTTCCATTTGAACCGCGTCATCTTTCCTTGAGAATAGGAGTTCGGCTTGGGTCGCTGATTGAGCGACTATGGCCGCTTATGCGATCATCTGAACCGCCAATAACACGGTTCATTGCAGAACAATTAGGCACAGCACATTGGTTTGATCAGCGTGCTGTGCAGCAGGATTTGCAGTGGGCACCAAACGTGACCATTGACGAGGGTTTTGAGCGGCTAACGCAGTGGTTCGCGTCGCGCTGATGTACTCACACTTTGTAAACTAATGATGCTGTTGCGCATACTTTCCCAGATGTAGCACCACGAACTTCTGCTCGACAGAAGACAATTGTGCGACCGCGTTTAGTAATCCATCCCTCACACACTGCATCTTCGTCAGCCACTGCCGTCAAATATTCCACGTTCATACTGATGGTAACGAAAGAGTTGTTTCCATAAGGGCCACCAACAGCCGGAACTACTGTTGTGTCAATAAGGCTGGCGATTGCTCCACCATGCATGATTCCGGCAGGTTGGTTCATTTCCAATCGCGCGGGTAAACGCATGCGTGCATAGTCACGTTTCACTTCTTCAACAACGAATCCGAGATATACGGCAAAGTTCGCGTCTTGGTCCCATTTTGGGAAAGGAGCCCAGAATGCCGCCTGTTCTGGCGTCAGTGGTTTGAATTGGTCGGCGATCATGATTGCAAAGAATAGACACGAGTTGCGGTGCCGCGGAACATTGCATCTTTTTCCGCTTCAGAAAATGATGCAGTCATTTTCTTAAAAGCGTTCCACACGACTGTATACGACAACGAGAATCGATCGATGGGAAAGTTCGACTCGAACATGCAACGATCTGGCCCAAAACATTCGATGGTGTGGTCAAAGTACTTCTTTTGTGTTGCGATGAACTCATCAGACGTAGGGGGCTTTTCTGCAGTATGCCAACCGAACCCATTGTCAGGCATCGCGAGCCCTCCCAATTTTGCAACTACATTCGAGCACTGTGCGATTGCAGCGATGTCTTTCTTCCATTGGGTGAAGATTTCATCCCGTTGTGATTCGTATGGCCCAACACCTAAGGGCGTTCCAAAATGGTCGAGCACCATTGTTGTACTTGGAACTGCCCGGGCTAGTTCGAGGAATTCTGAGTTCTGATAGTGGTAGTGCCACGAATCGTAGGTCAGACCACGTGCACTTAGGGTTGCAACACCGCGCCGAAAGTTTGCGTCCTTGTAGATGTCTTTCGTTGCTCGGCCGGGGATCATCAGGGCTTCAGGATGATCGGCGTGGGCTAATGCATCGCGAATACCACGTAGCAGGCCGCGGCCAGCTTTCATATGTGCATCAAGAATCTCGTTGAGATCATCGCGACACAAATCAGCATGAGCAACAATTCCCGAGATGAGGTGCGTCGGATCACGAAGTGACTCTTCGGCAACAAACTCTGTCTCGCCCACGGGCGCAAGGTGTGCGGGTCCATCTTTGCGGTAACTGGCGCCACATTCGATAAAGACTGTCTTCTCAATCAGATGGCCTGCCGTGGCATCTTCGTGTAATTGGTCGAGTCCGTAGGGCAATGACCCGCCGATTGGCCATAGATGATGGTGTGGGTCCACGATGCGGCGAGTTGGGTCAATGACCTCTTCATGGACTTGGCTAAACCATTCTGGGGTTCCAGGCGCGTAACTATTCATCACCATGTTCTACTGCTTGAACATCTATGACGCCGTATTGGCGTGAATTCTTATCGAGTGACACGATATGAGGGCATAGACAGGGCAAAATAGATTCTGATGTTGACAGCCCGCCGCCTCTCCACTTATACGACGTCAGCATGTCTTGTCCTGGCGATCTTGATTCAGCAAGTGGTGTCTCGGGGTGTGCTCTCAGATTTTGACAAGACATCGCGGGAAATGGCGAGGAACCTCGATGCTCCGACGGATATTTTCTCAATTACTGTCATGCTCGGCTTGCGAGGAATTATTCTCACGGTCTGTCTTCCTATTCTTGGGTGGGTGTCATGGAAGCGACGTTCATGGATTCCGATTGCGGGCTTTTTTATTGTCCTTATCCTGGAAACGGGAATTGCAGGGGCGTTGAAAATTTCTGTTGGGAGAATTTTTCCATATCAGTATGAAAATTTCTGGAATCGCATGATGATTGGTCAAGATGAGATGGCATTCCCGTCTGGTCACGCCGCGAATTGTGTTGCATTGTGGGGTTATGTTGCGTGGTATTTAACCTATGCCGGAACGCGGGCTAGGCGAACTGCCATGCGACTAGTGGTCATAGCAAGTTGCACCGTTGGCCTATCTTCATGGCTAATCAGGACACATTGGCCAACTGATCTTTTGGCTGGTTATGTAGTAGGCGCAATTTCGCTGCTGGCAGTCGTTGGGTTCTATACCGCACTCGGATTTAATCCCGAGGCCACGTCTCAGCGCTCGCAAGAAGTTCGTCACGAAACTGCGGGTGTGCAATAGCGGCCAGTGCCTGTGCACGCTCTCGAATGGTACGACCTTCTAATTCGGCAACACCAAATTCAGTAATGATTGTGTCCACTTGATGACGCGGGGTACTGACAACACTCCCTGCAGGAAGAATGCCCAGGATGCGACTTGTTAGTACACCACTGATTGTTGTGGTGGAGGGTAAACAAATAAGACTTCTGTCAGTCGCGTCAAGTCCTGGTCCCGATACAAAATCTTCATGACCGCCCACCCCGCTGAACTGTGTGCCACCAATGGTGTCAGCAACAACTTGACCAGCAAGGTCAACCGCTAGGGCTCCGTTGATCGTGACCATGTTGCGATTTTTTGCGATGAGTTCTGGAGAGTTCACAATTTTCACTGGCAAAAAACGAACTGCCTTGTTGTTGTGTAGCCACGTGTAGAGCTCTGGAACCCCGGCTGCAAAAGTAGTGGGCGAAAATCCATCAAAGGTGCTGCCCTTTTTGTTTGTAACTTTCCCTGCTTGATGTAAGCGCATGAGGCCAGTTGTGAACATTTCTGAATGCACACCGAAATCTCCCATATCGCTAGCAGCGAGAGAGAGCGCAATCTGATTCGGGATGCCACCGATGCCAGTTTGTAATGTGCTCCCTGAATGTATGAATGACACAGCGATCTCTGCAATTGTTCGTTCCGCATCGCTCGGCTCTGTATCCGCCAAATTCAGTGGTGTCCGATCCGTCTCGATAAGACAATCAATTGCGTCAACATGAATGCGGTGTTCGTAAGGTGCAACTCCAAAGGTGTGCGGAAAGTGCCCACTCACTTCAATCAAAAGAATTCGTTCTGGGTCTGCACTTGCGCGATGTATCTCGTCAACCGTCGCACCGGCATGTAGGGACAAGCTCACCCAGCCGTCAACGGGCAGAGAACCGGCTGTTGCCATGATTCGCGGCCGCATTTTTTCCAGTATCGGTTCAAAGCGACGAAAGTCTGCCGGAACGAAATCGATAGAGGCCCCAGAGTCACGCAAAAAGCGTTCGGCTGGTCCGAAAAATCCGCTGCGATAATGGACGCCAGGTTTGGCGAGAACCGCGTATAGGTCTGGCATGAGCGCACCGGATATTTGTAGGTCGACATAGTCATCTCGATCGCCGAGTGCATGCATGAATCCACCTGGCACACCTGGCCCTAGGGGGACGGCCAGGGTGTCTGTGGGGCGCACGATGGCGACGGCTTCAGGGATTGTCATACGAGCCATATGTCCTATGGTACGCAGGTAGCAGATTGGATATGCATCTGGCAGGCTCGTAGTCATGCAGCAATTCGACGTTCTCATCATTGGTGGGGGGCCTGCAGGATCGGCTGCGGCAATTACTGCTGCACGAGCCGGATTGAGTGTTGTTCTGTTTGAAAAAGGACCATATGGCCGCGACAAAGTATGTGGCGATGGCCTTACCCCGCGTGCTATTGCTGCTCTGAATGATTTAGGTATTGACCATTCTGTCGCGCATCGCATTGATGGACTGCGAATGATTGCAGGAAAAAAACAGCGCGAACTGGAGTGGCCAACTACATCTCGTTTTCCAAATCACGGGGCAGTGTGGCCACGTCAACGATTCGACAATCATCTTTTAGATGTTGCGATCGCGAGCGGCGCAGATGTGCGATTCGAATCTGAGGCACTTCCTGTTCTTGAAGATGGCCGTGTCGTCGGTGTCAGTGTGAAAACTGATGTCTACAGGGCGCCGTTCACTATTTTGGCTGCAGGTGCACAAGGAATGGCCGCAAAAATGTTAGGCGCAGAACGCGACCCGAACGAACCGTTCGGTCTTGCTATTCGCGCGTATGCACCAACACCTCGGTATGCCGAGCGTCATCTTGAAGCCTGCCTGAGCCTGAGTGACGAACATGGTGTTGCAGTGCCCGGATATGGATGGATGTTCCCTGCCGGTGATGGCACTGTGAACATTGGCGTTGGTGCCCTGAGCACGATGAAAGGTTTCAAAAAATTAAACCTCAACACATTGCTTGATCAATACGCAACCTTGGTGCGCGATTCTTGGTCACTTGGTGACTATGTAGAAAAACCTCGGGCATGGCGATTACCGATGAGCTGCATCAAACGTCACGGTCCAGGCTGGGTAGCAATCGGCGATGCAGCCGGATTTGTGAACCCGATGAACGGTGAAGGAATTGACTACGGACTTGAATCAGGAATGTTGGCCATTGAGCGATTTCTTGCAGATCCGAATACGGCATCTGAGTCATATGACGAAATGGTGGGAGAACGGTTTGATGCATTTTTGCGCACCGGGCGCAGGTTTAGTTTCATTATCGGCCACCCGTGGCTTTTGAAGCCAGGTTTACGGCTTGCAGTTGGTACGCAAGTGGCAGCAGACATCACACTCGCGGTGATGGGCAATCTCATTGACTCAACAACCCCAGGTGCCGCTGGCCGCGTGATGAAAGTTGCTGGTGGCGCATTGCGTATTGCTGACCCCATTCTGCGACGAACACGCGCCAAGGCATAAACCCTGACTCTTCAACCCGTGTAAGCCGTAATAGGCACAGATAGGTTGGAAGATATGAGCGCAATGAAACCTGATCTCTCTATTCCCGCAGGGGACGCACCTTCCGAACTCGTTCTTGAAGACATCACTGTCGGTGATGGCAAAGAAGCAGTCGCCGGCAGCAACGTCGAAGTGCATTACGTCGGTGTTGCATGGAGCACTCAACGTCAATTTGATGCATCATGGGACCGGAACGAGACATTCGAATTTCGTCTCGGCGCTGGTCAAGTGATTTCTGGTTGGGATCAAGGCGTCGCCGGTATGAGAGTCGGCGGTCGCCGTCGCATCACGATCCCTGCTCATCTTGGGTACGGATCGCAAGGTGCGGGCGGAGTCATCAAGGGTGGAGAAACTCTTGTCTTCGTTGTCGATTTGGTGAACGTGAACTAGTCGTGTCTGAGTTAAATTTCTGAATGCGTAACTGAGATGCAACCTGTGGTCGTCTATGACGGTGATTGTGGAATCTGCGAAGCTTCCGGTCGGTGGATTATTGCGCATATTCCTGCTGTCGACGTTGTGTCGCATCATCAATACGGGCTGACACATATCGGGGCTGTTTGGTACGTTACAGATACGGGTCGTTTAGAAGGTGCTGTAGCCGTTTCTGCAATTTTGCAATTGGCAAATTCTCGTGTGTATCGCGCTATTGGTGTTGTGATTGGCTTGCCAGGAGTGCGCTTGATTGCTGGGCTTGTGTATGCTTTAGTAGCCCGTAATCGACGGCATATCTCGCGTCTCTTGGGTATGAACGCCTGCGGTCTTCCACCGCGATAATCAATTACGGTAGTGCCCAATTGCTTCTGCGATAGACCACCCTTATGAATGCTCTTGTTGTGTACTGCCATCCCGTTGAGGGAAGTTTCTGTTCTGCGATGCGTGATGCCGCTGTCTCTGGATTGCGCACCGCGGGACACATAGTGGATGTCATAGACCTCGCAGCGGATCATTTCAACCCAGTGATGTCGACGTCAGAATGGAAAATGTACTCAGAGGGCAGTGGTGAAATACCAGTTGGTCTCAAACATGATCTTGCTCTTGTGAAGTCTGCAGAAATCGTGGTGTTTGTGTATCCCACGTGGTGGGGTGGACTACCCGCACAACTAAAAGGTTGGTTAGAGCGTGTGATGTTGCCAGGATCGGCGTTTGTATTCAACGAGAAGAACAAAGTGCGACCAGGTTTGACGAATATTCGGCGCATACACATTGCTTCTACATTTGGCTCGCCATGGCTATATGTACGTTTGGTGAACGACAATGGTCGCCGCATATTGGCGCGTGCATTCCGACTGAACACTTCCTTGCGAACAAAAGTATCCACATCGAGTTTGTATGCAATGGATACAGCTACGGATGCGAGCAGGAAGAGTTTCCTTCAGTCTTTAGAGAACAAAATGAAGAACTTATGAAAGTTCTCGTAGTTCTTGCACATCCGTCACAAGAATCTTTTGTTTCATTTCTCTCCTCTGAAGTGATTGATGAACTCAAAAATGGCAGTCATGAGATCCGTCACCATGACTTATGGGCTGAGGAATTTAATCCAGTGTTTACACCGTATGAACGTTTGAATCATGTCGGTGACGTGGCAGAAAAACTAAAGAAACTTCCCGAATTACGCGAGCACATCGAAGATCTGCAGTGGTGTGATGCGTTGGTGCTTGTGTACCCCACGTGGTGGTCGGGCCAACCAGCAATCTTAAAAGGCTGGTTTGATCGAGTGCTGATGAACGAAGTCGCTTGGGTTCTTCCTGAGGGTGCAGCGCGCATTCGGCCGCTTCTTACCAACGTGCGACATTTAATTGTGGTGACCACGCACGGATCAGGCAAGTTCGTTAATGCGCTTGAAGGGGAGTCAGGAAAACGAACCGTATTCCGCTCGGTACGTTTGATGCTGCACCGTCGAGTTCGTTGTGAATGGATTGCGATGTACGGCATAGACAATGCCACACCTCTCCAACGCCAAAAATTCTCGGGTCGTGTGCGCCGGCGAATCAGCCGCGTATTGGGTTAGTACGGTTCATTGCATCTGAGGTCTGTCTAGTACCGTCACAAGTATGAAAGCTTTGCAAGTACAACAACTTGGTTCACTTGACGACATTGAGATGGTGGAAATTGATTCGCCAGACTTATTGCCAGGACAAATACGCGTGGCCGTTTTGGCAAGTGGTTTGAACTACGTTGACTCACTCATGATTGAGGGAAAGTACCAAATCAAACCGCCAGTCCCGTACAGGCCTGGGTCTGAAATTGTCGGACGCGTGATCGAAGTCGCATCTGATGTCACGAATATAGAAATAGGTGACCGAGTCTTCTCACCGAGCGGTGGCTTTGCAGATGAGGCAGTACTTTCTGCAACGCGTGTGATCCCAATTCCTGACCAGTTAAGCGATGGGCAAGGCGCAACGTTTATGCAGAGTTACCTCACGGCATGGTTTGCATTTCATAAACGTGCACAGGTACGTGAGGGCGCAACCATGTTGGTGCTGGGTGCAGGTGGCGGCGTTGGGCTGGCTGCTGTAGATCTTGGTGTTGCATTGGGCATGCGTGTTATTGCGGCTGCCTCGAGCGCCGAAAAGCGTCAACTCGCATTAGACCGAGGGGCCTTCGCTGCTATCGATGTTCTGAATGAAGACGTGAAATTGCGAACGCGCGAATTATGTGGTGGCGGAGTTGACATGGTGTACGACCCAGTGGGTGGAGACCTTGCTGAACAGTGTTTACGTGCGTTAGCGCCATTTGGCCAGTATCTGGTTGTTGGTTTTGTTGGCGGAATTCCTCGTCTTCCTGCGAATCATGTATTGCTCACAAACCGCACAGTGGTTGGAGTTGATTGGGGCGCATGGGTAGGAAGAAATGTTGTCGAAAACCAAGGAATGCTGGTGGAAGTTTTGGCTGAAATTGCAGCTGGAAAACTTCACCCAGTAGAACCAGTCACATATCCAATGAGCAAAGCAGTGCAAGCAATGCGTGACTTACAAGATCGTAAAATTGCTGGCAAGGTCGCGCTAGTTCCCTTGTTCGATTAGCGGCTCGTTACGGAGCGCACGATGCCGTGCCGGAATCAATAGTTGAACCATCAAGCGCGCTGAAGAATCCCCACGAGAACGCACGGGGAGTGAGGGTAAACGCGAGAACTCCATGATTGGAGTTATAACGAAATGCACTTCCCGCAACTGCATCTCCGATTGGAAGTGCAGGCGCACCACCAAGTCCATTGATGAAAAAGGGCATACCGCCTACTGCTGGAGCACCCGAAACATCAAGCGGTGAAAAGCGTTCATAGATATGGTCATGTGCGGCCACCATGAGATCAGCACCACCAGTAACTGCGGCTTCCCACAAATTCTTGACACTGGCAGTCGCATACAAGCCACTCGACACAAATGGATGGTGCATCATCACAGCTGTGCATTTGCTTTCATCACGAGCTCGTTGTAGTTCTAATTTAAGCCATTGTGTTTGGGCAGACGTTGCTGAACAGCCAGCATAAATTTGACCTTGGCACCATGAGTCAACTGCGATGATTCGCCAACCACCTGCATCAACTGTCCAGTACGAGGGCGACATTTCGCTGAAGTAATCGACATATCCCGCTGCGCCCGACGTGAGGTATTCATGATTACCGCGCACAGGATAGGTGGTACTGCGAAGTGGCCCCCACGATAAATCAAAGTTGGTCATGAGTTCCTGTGAACTCGCGCTTTCGTACTGTAGATCTCCGAGAGCGAAAACTCCGTCCGGCTTCAACGAAGAGATCAGTGAGGAAGTGGTGTAGTCACCACATTGTGTACCACTTGGCCCCGTGTTGCTTGTTGTTCGTCTATTGGTATCGCAGGCGATATCACCTGCCGCAATGATTCGTGCAGATTGATCAGTGCCAATGGATTTCATTCGCACACCGTTTGGCCATATTCCGGTTCCGATAGAACGAATTCCACTTGGACCGCTTCCGCCATCACCAAGTTGGCCCTGCACGCCAAGGCCCCAACACCACATGGCCCCTGAAGTGTTTGCAATTGCGCACACGTGAGATGCCCCTGCTGCGATTGCAGTCATCGAACCAATATTCGTACTAGTAAGAATTTTTTGGGGAATAGATGATGCAATGGACGAGCCGTTAGATAATTGGCCGTATCTATTTCGTCCCCAACACCAGGTAGTAGCGGCAACGGTAATTGCACACGCGAATTCACTACCAGCAGTTAGAGCAGCGGGGCTTTTAATAGATGTGGTGTGAGGAGCAATGCGTGACGAACCGGCTGTGCGGGCTAATTGACCAAATTGATTCCGTCCCCAGCATTGAACTCGAGTATTCGTTGCAATGATGCATGTGAATGCATCGCCAGTAGCAACAGATGTTGCACGTACTTTTGGCACGTAGGTGGGAACCAGGAATGGTCCTTTATTTCGCAAACCGAGACGGTGGTACCCGTTTGATCCCCAACACCACACAGAATTTGTCCGCCTCACTGCACATGTGTGTTCGGTGCCAACATCAAGTGATTGCACTGTGTCAGTTCGTGCTTGCACGGGTAGGACAGAATCAAGGTTTGAATTGTTTCCTAACTGCCCCCAAGTATTTGAGCCCCAACACCAAACGGTGTCATCAGTTTGGGTAGCGCATGAATGACTCATTCCGACAGCAACTGTTCGAACGTTTATGAGTGGAATTTGAACGGGAACTGGTGAATCAGTTGCGACAATTCTGCTCGTGACAATATCAAGTGATGTCGCAATGGTTCCCCAACACCAGACAGTCGCGTCAGTGCGAACCGCACATGAAGTAGTACCACTAACGTCGACCATTATTGCGTTCGTCATTACGGAAGGACTAAAGGCAATTGTCTTGGTCAGTGACCCGGTACCAAGCTGCCCACGTGAGTTAGATCCGGTACACCACACCGTGGCATCGCGCACCATGCACGTGTGCTCTGCCCCAGCACTGACAGATGAAATGACAGGAGTTACTGCCACTCCAGGAGTACTCGGTGCATCCGTCGCACCTTGCACGGCGGACTGCGCCACGAGAATTCCTGATCCGAAGAACAATGTAAGCGCGATAAAAATTTTCATGGAAGACACCGAAGCGGTGTGACCACGCTAATGAGAATTAGACGACGAGATGTGTCACCTCATATTTAGAGTCCAAACGGCAAGTAACCAGGCGCAGTTAGCGGCCACGGCTTGATGTGTTCGATATGAGAGGCAAGACCGAGTGTGAGGTTGTCTGCGAAACGAGGTCCTGTGATGTGGATACCGCACGGAACACCATTGTCATCAAGACCCATCGGCACGCTTGTAGCTGGGTGTCCCGTGAAGTTCGCATCGGGCGTATTCAGTGTGACCATCGGATCGTCAGTGTTTCCGGCCCTGGCGGGCAGTGGACCTTCTGCTGGCCATGAGCGTGCATTTGCAGTAGGTGTGAGAAGAACTGCATCGTTTCCCAGCAAGTCATCGAATCGAATACTGATTTCGTGGCGCTTTCGTTGGGCAGCTATGTATTGGTCAATTGTGACTGATGAGCCAAACTGCAATTGCGACTGAACATAATCTGACAATTCACCCCATCGGTGTTCTTCATGGCGCAAGCTTTGAGTGAGCTGTGCAGTGGACATGATGAACCAGTTCCAGATGGTGTCGTTATCTGATGGCGAGGCAACGCGTTCCACTGTGACGCCACTTGCACCAAGTGCATCAATCATTGATTCGTAATTAGCTTCGATATCTGGGTCAACATCGGTGCGAAATGTTCGGCACGCAAGAACGCGACGTGGCATCACAGAATCTAATGCAATGCTCTTAGCTGGCAGTCCCAAGAAATCACCAACGGCTGGGCCATGAGTAATTGCTGCTTCATACGCAACATCAGCAACGCTGTGGCCGCTCGTTCCTTGCGTAGAAAAATCGATCCATCGAGGCAGCACGTTTCTTCCGATTGCTCCCATTGAAGGTTTGTAACCAACGAGTCCAGTTGCCGATGCAGGACCACGCACGCTGCCTCCACCATCTGATGTAGTTGCGATTGGTGTTAGCCCCGCAGCTAACGCTGCTGCAGAACCACCACTTGAACCGCCTGGTGATTTTTCAGTGTTCCATGGGTTCCGCGTGGCGCCGTACACCTTGTTTGATGTGAATGCTGTTGCACCGAACTCTGGGCTATTTGTTCGACCGATGATGATTGCACCGGCTGTGCGAAGTCGTGACACGACAGAATCATCAACTTCGTCTGCAGGGCCATCGGCATATAACGCGGACCCTGATGTTGTGACATGGCCTTTTACTCGCGCCATGTCTTTCACTAAGAATGGCAATCCTGCAAGGGCACCCGTGCGCGGATGTGATGCTGCGAGTGAACGTGCCTCGTCGGCGAAGGCCGCAACAACAGCGTTCAATGGCGAGGCTGCTTCGATACGACGAAGGCTCTCGTTCACGAGATCAACAGGGTTGATTTCTCCTGATCGGACTTTGGCTGATAGTTCTTCAAGCATCAGCGAAGACTAGTGATTATCGACCGAAAGGAATCCATCGCCAGTCAAGCTGGCAGATTGTGGGGTCGACAATTTCAAGAATGGAGAGCCCCAAAACGCTTGCACGGGCAGATAATCCCGTATCGGGGCTAATAGTGGCGCCAGGAGGAGCCTTGACGGCAGCAGCCATGAGCGAGCGTCTGGCTGCAAATGTGTAAGCAGCCAATTGTGATGCAATGTCGGGTGAGTGCCTCGCTGCGACAATGCTTTCCAATCGGAATGTGCGCCATTGTGCAAACGATGGCGACATGTAGTTTGCCAAAATATCAGTGACAACTGCACGTTGGTCGGTTGCTGTGAAGACTCGTGACCACTCTTCGACATCGCGTCGACTTTGTGGTGGGAACAAGACTTCCAAACAATCTGCCACGAGCGCATCTTTGTTTTCGTACAAGCCATAAATTGCGCCGACACTCACGCCTGCACGCCGAGCGATGCGCGACACTGTGGCTCGGTGCACCCCCGTACGTGAGATGACATATTCGCTTGCAGCGATGAGTGCATCGCGAACGTCATCGTACGTAGTGGGAAATTGATATGGCGCAGTATGGCGCAACACGCCAGCAGATTTGGCGGGCTTCACGGGCGACTGTACCGAGCGAGTAAACACTTCAATGAGTGCAGTGGGGTCAATCATGTTGTGCTTATTGTCAACATACGCAGAGTTCAGTAACGATGCGCCAAACAAAGTGCTAATTGCTGACACCACAGATTGGCGTAGTGCTCCATCTGTAGCGGGGCCAACGCCGCGGTCATCAAGGAGTCCGTTGATATCGCGTTGCACAACTTCACCGATAGTTTCATCACGTCGTGATGCGATGATGACTTCCATGGCGCTCCCAAGGTCAGGGACAATTCCTGGGTCGGTGGAGCGAATGAATAGTTCAGCGATTCTGCTCATGCTGCTGTTGTCTTTAGAGATCACCGCATCAGCGAGCAAGGTAATGATTTCTGACAACATCGGCCAGAAGCTTTTTTCCCATGCCATGACGACCAGTTCTGATCTGTCGTCACACCGTGCATAAATTGCCCCGCTCGAGAATCCGGCGTCGGCGGCAACGCGGGTGAGTGCCATTTGGTCAACGCCTACTGTGCGCACTGCGCTGGCTGCGCTGTGGGCGACTTTACGGTCGGTCTGGCGGGATTTTTCCGATTGCTTGGTGGCGATAACCATGGTCTGATTGTTTCACACAAGGCAGCAAAGAGAACATCCCTAGAGTAGAGACATGACACTTTCCCTTGCTGCCATTCAGATGTCTATGTCCGACTCCCGCGATGACAATGTTGCAAAAGCTGAACGTTTGGTACGTCAGGCAGCGTCGGAAGGGGCAGAAATAATCCTTATTCCTGAATTGTTTGAGGATGAATACTTCTGTAAAGAACATGATGCTATGCATCACCAGCGTGCAATGTCTATTGACGACAATCCAACAATTTCTCATTTTCAGAAAGTTGCTGCAGAATTAAACGTGGTGTTGCCACTCAGTGTGTACGAACGTGCTGGGAATGCATTGTTCAACACAGTTGTCATGGTTGATGCCGATGGCTCTCGAATGGGTGTGTATCGCAAGAGCCACATTCCCGATGGTCCTGGCTATTCCGAAAAGTTTTATTTCAGTCCTGGTGACACAGGATTTCGTGTGTGGGCTACGAAACACGGAAGAATTGGCATCGGCATTTGTTGGGACCAATGGTTCCCCGAAGCTGCTCGCGCAATGGCGTTACAAGGCGCAGAGTGCATTCTGTATCCCACAGCTATCGGTAGTGAGCCACAAGACCCAACGTGGGACTCTTCGCGTCACTGGCAACGAGTAATGCAAGGTCATGCAGCAGCAAATCTGTTACCTGTAATGGCAGCAAACAGAATTGGTCGTGAAGTGCAAAACACGACTGAAATAAATTTCTATGGATCATCATTTATTGCCGACAACACAGGCGCATTAGTGGCAGAAGCTGGTTGTGATACAGAAGAAGTAATACACGCCAGTTTTGATCGTTCTGCATTGGCAGCGTTGCGATCGTCGTGGGGCTTGTTTCGCGATCGACGTCCGGAATTATATGGGGCGCTTCTTACTCTTGACGGAAGCGATAGTTATTTTTCGCACCCTTCCAATTAAAGGAAATTGAATGTCTAGATTTTTGCGCGTCATGCCCGCTGAATTTGAACCGCATGAGAGCACTTTGATGTGTTGGCCATCGCGTGACGATATTTGGAACGGCCAAATAGCTGAGGCCGAACGTGCCTATGCCGAACTCGCAAACACTATTGCAACGTATGAACCTGTGACGATGGTCGTTGACCCAAAACATATTGAACGCGCTGAGTCATTGTGTGGCACCGGAGTCAGTGTCATCACCGTGCCGATTGACGATTCATGGTGTCGTGACAGTGGGCCAATTTATGTGCGCCAATCTGGCGGAGGCCTAGTGGGTCTTGATTTTGTGTTTAACGGCTGGGGACAAAAGTTTGTTCCCCATGATCAAGATGCGCAATTGGCGTCGTGGGTGTTGTATCAGCAAAACCAGCAAAAACGCTCTGTTTCAATGGTTCTTGAGGGAGGGTCCATTAGCGTTGATGGGGCAGGAACTCTGGTCACCACTATGCAATGCCTGTTGCACCCGAATCGCAATCCCAGAATGTCACAGACAGAAATTGAAACTGTGTTGAAAGACGAACTCGGAGTCTCATCAGTGGTGTGGCTACCTCACGGGCTCGCACTTGATCATGACACCGATGGTCATGTTGACAACGTTGCCGCATTCACTAAACCAGGTCATGTGTTGTTGCAAGGATGTCAAGATTCAGGCGAAGAAGATTATGCACGCATGTTTATCAACGAAAAAATTGCTCGCTCGTCTTTGTCCGGACGCGGTGAGCAGTTAAAAGTTGATATTGTCCCAGTCTTGCCATTCGTCGAAACTGATTTAGGTCGCGTCGTTGTTCCGTATTTAAACTTTTATGTAGGAAATAGCTTTGTCGTTATTCCTGTGACAGGTCATAAAGCAGACAGTGACATGGTGCAGATGATTGGCCAATTTTTCCCAGGTCGTGACATGGTTCCACTTGAGATTGGCCGCATACTTGCCGTCGGTGGCGGGGGCATTCACTGCATTACACAGCAAGTGCCTGCTTAGAGACTCCAGTCGATGGGTGTACGGCCCGCCTGCTGGAGAAGCGCATTGGTGCGCGAGAAAGGTGCACTGCCAAAGAACCCTCGATACGCCGATAACGGCGATGGGTGTGGTGCCTCAAGAATTGCATGATGACCATGTGTAATCAGTTTCTTTTTGGCCTGGGCATGCGCGCCCCACAAAAGAAACACACATCGTTCCGAATTGTCGTTGACGGTGCGAATGATGTGATCAGTTATTTCTTCCCATCCCTTCTTCGTATGGCTGCCCGCCTCACCTTCACGAACTGTGAGCGTTGTATTGAGCATAAGAACGCCTTGTTGTGCCCATGGTGTCAGCGTGCCGAGTGTTGGTGGTTTCAATCCGATGTCTTTTTCTCGTTCTATAAAAATGTTTCGCAACGAAGGAGGAATAGCGATTTTAGGTTGCACAGAAAAACTCAATCCGTGGGCTTGTCCACGTTCGTGATACGGATCTTGTCCGAGAATGACAACTGCGGTATCGCGTGGGCTGGCAAATGACAGCGCAGCAAAAACCTGGTCATGAGGAGGAAAGACGTTGAACTGGGCTCGCTCGCGAGAAATGAATGATGCGAGGTCGCGTGCGGAATCAGTCGCCATCGCTTCGGCAAGTGATTGTTTCCACAGTGGGTGCACGATCCCATCGTACGAAGTGTGCATAGCCTATAAATACTAGACAAATGACTATGACTGCGGTATGTGTCGTATTTACCGCTTGCCTTTTGGCACAATGGTCATCTCATGCAGTTGTGTTTATCGATTGATATTGGAGGCACCAAGTGTGCAGTCGGTTTAGTTACTCGCGAGGGCGAGCTTGTTGACCGCACCT
>SHUR01000017.1 GCA_009694565.1 Ilumatobacteraceae bacterium
CTGCACCGTAAACGTCGGAGTATTCGATTTGATTGTCGGACAGTTCACGACGCATCCAAGTGGTGGTGCGTCTGATTCGACTGCAGTGAGTTTGTATAGAGCGGATGACTCGACAGGTTCGGCTGCTTTTACTGGGCTGGCCGGTGAAGTGGCAAGTGTCACGAGAGTTCCTGCCGCAAGTGCAAAGAGGACGAAGAGGGAACGGGTCTTTTTGTTCATATGTGAAACCTAGCCACAATAAATGGGTGTGGGAAGGGTCCGGCTACTGTATTCACCTAAGTAATCGTCAATGGTTACGCGAGTTCAACCTAATAAAATTAGGCAATATCGCCGGGGGCGATTGGGTGATTATTCTCCACCCGAGAGGCGCGTAAAGCAATCCATATAAAGAGGAATTGAAAGGGCAGTCGGGCCCACGAGATGAACTGCTGTGAAGCAGCTTCATTGCGCCAATCCCAGACCATGTAGATATTGGCGGGATACACCGCAATGAAAAGCCACATTGCGGCAATTGCACCGGCTCGCCGGGTGGATGGACGAATCAGGGCGATGGCAATGGTGAGTTCTGCGATACCACTTATATACGTCCAGAAAGCGGGGCTTGGTGGAAGCCAAGGCGGGACAATGTCATTAAAAAATGAAGGGTTGGCAAAGTGCGTGATTCCAGCGAGCCCAAGAAAGAGGGCGAGTATTTTGGCGATGCGGTTTGGGTTCATTCGGCATTTTCTGAAAGGACGAACTGCAGAGCAGCGTCGGCCGACGGGGAAGGTAGCGACCAGATGAGGTCACGCAACAAAATGGCCTCGTTGACATTGAGTGATAGACGGCGCATACCTTCATGAAGTCGGTTAATTGCCGTGACGTAGGCCTCGGGACGACGAATGTTTGGATTACGTGCAAGTTCGTCGCGATAGATGCTGGCGATAGCAGTGAGGCCTGAACGTAGTTCGTCTGTGCGGTACCGACGAATCTCACGTTTGTGGCGGTCTTCTAACATTTTCTTTCCACCACGTTTGACACCCATAAGCGCAAGAGTCTTTTCAGTGTCAACAACTTCTTGTGCGTGTTGGTTGCTGAGTGGTTCAACAGCAGCATCGATGAGCGCAAGAATTTGTTCAACAATGGCAGCAACAGTTGCACCAGTGCCATCGATGCGTCGTGGAATGTTGGCGAAGAACTCTCGACGTTGTGCAAGTTGCGGATCTGATGCAAGCAACTTTGCGCGTGACATACTGCCAGCAGCTGATAACGCTGCAGCTTTGGCGAGATGCGGCGCAACACCTGAATGAAGGAGAGCTGCTTCGATGTCTGCGTTGTCAAGTAAGCCGAAATTCACCGTAAGACAGCGCGATGCAATGGTGGAAAGAGACTCGTCAACTTGATCTGCAAGCATGATGAAGAAAACCCCAGAGGGTGGTTCTTCAACTGTCTTAAGAAGTTTTGCTGCGGTGGCTGGTGCCATGAGATGCACCTCATGCACGATGATGACTTTGCGTGCACCTTCACTAGGAGTGATTGATGCAATTCGGATAATTTCTTCTGCTTGTTCTTTCAGAATTGATGCACCATCGCGACGCACTTCATGAACATCGGGGTGAGCGCCCCGCATCACTAATTCATTGATGCGTTCGGTGGGACTGTCAGACCCCGACAACAACATGGCAGCAAACGCGCGAGATGCTTCGTCTTTACCGCAGCCCTCTGTGCCAACCAGAAGATACGCATGTACGGGAGAGACGGCGGCGTGCTGGAGTTGTTCAACGGCACGGACTTGGCCAACCACTGATTCCCAAATTGTTGCCATGTAGGCAGGCTACTAATTCAGTCTGTCAAGAACGGCAACGCGAATAGCTGCCTCGACATCGTCCTTTGGAACGGTGCCGTCAACGACAATCCAGCGATCTGGGTCTGCTTCGCGCAATTCGGTGAAGCCATCATTGATGCGGGCGAAAAAATCAGCACCTTCACGTTCGAAACGGTCAAGGTCTCTCTTAGCGAGGCGTTCATTGAGAATGTCTGTGGGAACAGCGATAAATACAACCATGTCGGGCAACCGGCCGTTCAGTGCCCAGGTGGAGATATTCAATAGGTCTGGTGTGCCAAGACGACGTCCATACCCCTGATAGGCGAGTGTTGAATAAATGGAACGATCGCTAACAACATGTTGTCCGCGGTCTAACGCCGGTTGCACAATTTCTGCCATGTGTTGAGCACGATCTGCTGCCATCAATAATGCCTCAGTGCGTGGTGCAAGATCTGTGTTTTCCGGGTCAGCCAAGATGGCACGAAGAAGTGCACCTATTCGAGTGCCGCCTGGTTCGCGAGTCATGACTGCATTGAGATGTTCACTGAGGCGCTTCGTGTGCGTGCTTTTTCCGCAACCTTCTAAGCCTTCAAGCGCAATGTATGCAGGAGAGCTCACTCGGTGTCCGACAAAGTAGTTGCAACCTTTTTCTTGGGAGCAGTTTTCTTTGCTGCGGCTTTCTTAGCGGGAGCCTTTTTTGCAGCAGTTTTTTTCACAGCGGTCTTCTTTGCCGGAGCTTTCTTTGCGGCAACTTTGCGGCCGCCGGCTTTCTTCTTTTTTGGTCCGCCGTTTGCTTCGATGTATTCGCGACGTAACTGCAATAGTTCATACGCGCGTTCGTTTGTCATCTGCTCCATGCGGTCACCACGGGTAAGGCCGGCGTTGGTTTCGCCATCAGTGATGTAGTCGCCAAACTTGCCTTCTTTACCGACAACTGGCTTTTCACTTGCTGGGTCAATTCCGAATTCACGAAGTGGTGGCTTTGCTGCTGCACGGCCCTTGCCGAACACGCGCGGTGTGGCAAGAAGTGCAAGCGCTTCTTCCAATGTGACAGTGAGAAGTTGTTCTTCTGTTTGCAGAGAACGACTTTCTTTTCCCTTGTTCACATATGGCCCGTAACGACCATTTTGTGCAGTGATTAGCTCGCCATCTGTTGGGTCTGCGCCAATGGTGCGTGGCAATGACAACAGGTCGAGTGCATCTTGCATTGACAATCGATCAATGTTCATTGTTTTGAACAATGAAGTCATCTTTGGCTTTTCCATACCCTCTGGTGGAACATCCATGGTGCCCCATTGAACGTATGCGCCGTAACGACCTGACTTTGCAAAGACGGGGTACCCCTCGTGTTCACCCATTGGCGTATCGCCCTTTGGCGCCTTCAATAATGTCACTGCAGCATTAAGCGTCAGTTCATCTGGAGTCATAGTGTCAGGAACACTGGCTGTGTTTTCACCAGAGCGAACATAGGGCCCGTACAAACCAGGCTTGACTATGACTGCTTCACCAGTGTCGGGATGAATTCCAATGTCGAACGTATTGACAGCAGCTGCATCAATGGAACCAGTTTCAAGTTTGGCTGCAACGATTCCGTGCAGGCCTTGCTTGTCATCTGTTCCGAAATAGAACTCGTGTAGCCATGTTCCTTTTTTCACTTCACCATTTGCAATGGCATCTAAGCCGCTTTCAAGTTTGGCAGTGAATTCATAATCCACAAGAGTTTCGAAGTTCTCTTCCAATAATCGGATGACAGAAAATGCGGTCCATGTGGGAACAAGTGAAGTGCCCTTTTTCCATAAGTAATGGCCACGATCAACCATGGTGGAAATAATGCTTGCCCATGTTGATGGACGACCAATTCCCTTACCTTCCAGTTCCTTTACCAATGACGCTTCTGTGTAACGAGGAGGAGGAGTAGTGGAGTGTGATGTTGGTGAGTACTCACTAACACGAACGTTTTGTCCCGGTGTTAGGACTGGGAGCAACAATGCATTTTCATCGTCAGAAGGAGTTTCGTCCTCGTCGCGCGATTCTTCGTACGCCTGGCGATAACCGGGGAACGTAATAGTTGTGCCGCTAGCCGAGAATTCACAGTCAGTGCGCTGAGCATCAGCAGCTGTTGCACCAAGGCGCACGCTGACAGTGGTACCAAGTGTGTCTGCCATTTGTGAAGCAAGTGTGCGCTGCCAGATGAGGCGGTACACGCCTGCATCTTGACCGCGTAGTTCACCACCAAGTTGTTCTGGTGAACGCAATGGCAATGCAGGACGAATTGCTTCGTGAGCTTCTTGTGCGTTCTTTACCTTTGAATTGTGCTTACGTGGACCATCAGTGAGGAATTGCTTACCGTAGTCACGCTGCACGTATGAGCGCACTTCGTTGATTGCCTCATCAGACAATGAAATGGAGTCGGTACGCATATACGTAATGAATCCACGTTCGTACAGACTTTGTGCTGCGCTCATTACTTGACGGCTGGACAAGCGTAATTTACGGCCAGCTTCTTGTTGCAGTGTGCTGGTGGTGAATGGAGGCTTCGGCGAGGAACGGTACGGCTTTTCATCAACTGTGCGAACTACAAGATCAACTTTGTCTAGGCCAGCTGTTATTTCGGCACCGCGTGCTGCAGTAAGAATGGTGACATCTGGGTTCACAACACCTTGTTCAGAGAAATCTTTACCAGTTGCAATGCGAGTGCCATTAACGGAAAGCAATTTCGCCGTGAAAGATGGTGTGGTGTCTGTGACTGCTTCAAGAGAGAAGTAGTCAGCTGAAATAAATTTGATGCGCTGCCATTCGCGTTCAACAATCAGTCGAAGAGCTGGGCTCTGCACGCGACCAGCTGACAGCCCACGGTTAACGCGACGCCACAACACAGGTGACACTTCGTATCCGAATAAGCGGTCAAGGATGCGGCGAGTTTCTGCAGCGTCTACAAGTGGCTGATCAAGCTCGCGCGGGTTGGCCACTGCTTCCTGAATCGACTTCGCATTGATTTCGTGGAACACCATGCGGTGCACCGGAACTTTGGGCTTGAGGTGTTGCAGCAGATGCCACGAGATTGATTCGCCTTCTCTGTCTTCGTCCGTTGCTAGATATAAGGCATCGGATGACTTGAGGAGATCTTTGAGTTCTTTGACAACAGTGCGACCGCGCTCGGTGAGCTCATAAGTAGGTGCGAATCCGTTGTCGACATCGACCGCCATTCCCTTGCTGGGGAGGTCGGCAATATGGCCGACTGAAGCGCGGACGTTGAACTCCGGCCCGAGGTATTGGGAGATCGTTTTTGCCTTTGCGGGGGACTCAACTATTACGAGAAACTTGGCCATATCTTTTTCAGGGCTATGTGATTTGCTACCCCCTTGTCAAGGCAATAGGCGCAAACCCTTATTTCGTCAGGGTATCGGAGCTGGCTTCGTGTGGTGCTTGCCTTCCACATTGATCTTTGGCAGCAGGCGGTCAAGCCAGGCCGGCATCCACCAGTTGCGGGCGCCGAGTAGTTCCATGGTGGCTGGCACGAGGACCATTCGAACGATGGTGGCGTCAAAAAAAACAGCCACAGCCATGCCGAGCCCAAATAGCTTCAACTGGCGGTCATTACCAAGGACAAAGGCACCAAAAACACAGACCATGATGAGGGCGGCAGCGGTAATGACGCGGGCGGTCGCCGCCACTCCGTCGGCAACGGCAGATGTGTTATCGCCAGTGCGGTTGAATTCTTCTTTGATACGCGAGAGCAGAAACACTTCGTAGTCCATTGACAACCCGAACACGATGGCAAACAGGAACATTGGTGCCCACGCTTCGATTGGTCCTGGTTTGCCAACGCCGATGAGTTCTGCGCCCCATCCCCATTGGAACACAGCAACGATGACACCGTATGCAGCACCAACAGATAACAAATTCATAAGAACTGCTTTGATGGGAACAAGCACACTGCGAAACACCGCCATCAATAAAAGGAATGACAGCAACAAGACGATGCCAATAAGAAATGGCAAGCGCTTTGCGAGGTAATCAGAAAAATCAACTGAGCTGGCAGTAAACCCAGTTACTTGTGCTGCAACGCCAGTAGATGGAATGACAGTGTCTCGTAACGCATGAACTAAATCTGATGTGGCTTCATCTTGTGGCGCTGATGTTGGATACGCCACGAGTAATGCAACTGTTTCGCTCTTCATTGGAGCTACCCCCGCATATGCAATGCCGGGAGTTTTATTAATAACGGTGAGGAACGACTCCAATTTGTCGGATTCCTTCACTGTGTCGCCAGTGATGACAATGTACAACGGACCACTGAAGCCTGGTCCGAACCCTTCAGACAACATGTCATACGCTTTGCGTACATCTGCAGTCTTAGGAGCGTTTCCTGCATCTCCGAAACCCAAACGAATAGACAACATAGGAACGGTGAGAACGATGAGAAATAGAGACGAAGCTACAAATGAAATCCATGGTTTGTGTTGCACGACACGGCTCCAACGCCACCAGATTGTGTTCTGGTGATTATTTTGAGCGCGGTGAGGTATAGCGACACGCAATGCGGGAATAATAAAACGCGTGAGTTGACTCGCAAATGCAAGGCCAACACCTATAGACAAGATCACTAAATTCTTTGTGAATACAGCAATAAAACCACTGAGAACAAAAGCGATAAGAGAGATGACTGCTGCTCGAGAAGTTGTGTCAATGCGTTCACCAACCATGGCGAGAAGTGCAGGAAGCAATGTGATGGATGCAATAATCATGACTGCTACTGCGGTCCCCATACCTACTGCTAATCCAGTGACGAATGAAAGCCCAATGGTCAGAAGTCCGAGGGCTGCGACGATGACAGTAATGCCGGCAAATACCACAGCCCGACCTGACGTATCAATAGCTTCAATGATTGCCTCTTCCACTGACAATCCATCGTGGAGCCCTTCACGAAAACGCGTAACAATGAATAGTGCGTAGTCAATGCCGACTCCCAGGCCAATCATTCCGACCATTGATGTCACTGCATCAGGCATTGATATGAAGTGACTGATAATTCCAACGATGCTTGTGGCAATGATGAGACCGATCAGCGCAATGCTGATGGGAAGACCCATTGCGATGACAGACCCAAAAGCAAGAACTAAAATCAGGATGGCGGCCAACACGCCCAGTGCTTCAGATTCGGGTAACTGCATCTCTTCAAAGATTGCACCACCGTAACCAATTTCAATTCCAGCAGTTCGTGCTGGTGCAGTCGCTGCCTTTATTTGAGTACTAAGCGCTTTATATTCTTCTTGATTCCGACGAGGAACATTGACTTCCGAAAATGCAATCTTTCGATTCTTACTGATTTGATTTTGCAAAACAAAAGGAGAAGTGATGTCAACATTGTTGATTGCATCAACTGCGGCTATTGCGTCTGAAATAGTTTTCTTTACCTGTGGTTCATCAATTGATGACGTTGTTCGAAAGACCAATTGAGAAGATTGACCGCCTTGATTTGGGTTGGCGCGAGCAAGAACACTCTGAGCTTGGCTTGCTTCACTAGAAGGCATGCTCATTTCGGTGTTGAAATCAGGTCCGATTGCTGAACTGGCAAGAACCATAGCGATGGCAAGTGGAATCCAGATTACAAAAACAACAATGCGCTTATGGCGCACGCAAAAACGGGCAAGAGAAGAGAGCATTGGGGGTCCAGTTCAAAAAGGTCACCCTTAGGATACGAAATTGAACACTGCGATGGCGACACGGCGGTACCGTTTCGGTAGATGGAAATACAAGTCACACCGCCGAATGCGCCTGAAGATCAGGTGTTGTCTGGCCGTATCACCCGCTTAGATCGCGGGTGGAGCACGGTGTTGTTGGATACCGCAGAGGCCATCCGGGTACGCAATATTGGCGTTGAGGTTGCCGTTGGTGACATGGTGTCCGTCTCAGCTGATTTAGAACGTATAGATATGGTGCACCCGCGCCGCAGTGCGTTAACGCGTCGTAACTCGTTTGAAGGTGCGCGAGGCATACGTCAAATAGTTGCGTCAAATATTGACACTGTCTTTCTAGTCCATTCTGTGAACTCACCGCCGAATCAACGACGACTTGAACGCGAGTTGGTCTTGGCGTTTGATAGTGGAGCAACGCCTGTTCTTGTCTTGACAAAAACTGACACTATTAGCCTTGATGCAGCTGAAGCGGCACGTGCAGTTTTTGCGGAGATTACTTTTGATGTTGATATTGCATTAGTTAGTTCTGTAACTGGTGAAGGCTTGGAAAAAATTCGTGCATACGCACGACCACACACCACGATTGTATTTATCGGTGCCAGTGGAGTTGGCAAATCAACTTTAGTTAACGCACTTGTTGGTCACGAGATACAACGCACAGCTGAAGTTCGCGAAGATGATCAACGCGGTCGCCACACCACAGTTGCTGCAGAATTGATTGCACTGCCAGGCGATGCATGGTTACTGGATACGCCGGGTTTACGTGCAATTACTTTGTGGACAAGCAGCAACGGAATTGAACGCGCATTTCCTGATGTATTTGATTTGGCGGGTTCGTGCAGATTTCGTGACTGCAAACACCTCGACGAGCCAGGTTGTGCTGTTACTGCAGCGATAGCGGCCGGAACACTGCCAGCTGTGCGTCTTGAATCAATGCGCCGACTTGTGGCTGAAGAACTCAACGTTGAAGAAGAACAAACCGAGCGCGAGCGTCAAGAAAATCGTCGTGGGTTCCGAAAAGCGCCTAAACCGTTGGAATAGGGAATTGCAATCCAACGATTGCTCCGCCACCTGCATTGTCTAAAACATATGCACTGGCATTGTGATCACTGGCGAATTGCGAAACGATTGATAGCCCGAGTCCGGAACCGGGCATGGAGCGAGTAGCTGTTGCTCTGTAGAAGCGGTCGAATACCAGTGGCTTATCAGCATCAGCGATACCAACGCCTTTGTCGCGAACTTCAACGCGGAATGAGCCGACATGAATTTCGATTTCAGAACCGTCGTTAGTGAATTTGATTGCGTTATCTACCAAGTTGCTGAGAGCGCGCTCAAGTTGGTTTGGACGTGCATTTACTGTGGTACCAGGAGATGTGTGAACGGTGACTGGAGCCCCTGATCGACGGGAAGCACGAACGGCAATTTCGTGAGCGACATCTGAAAGGTCAATAGATACTGGCTCCTCTGTGGTGCGGTTGTCAATAGCCAGTGCGCTCAACTCCGCGCTGAGGTCTGCAAGTTCGTCAACCTCTGCACGCATGTCGGCAAGGATTGATGTGCGATCTGCATCCGATAATTGGCCACGCTCTAGCAATTCGGTGTTGGCGCGAAGGCTGGTTAATGGTGTGCGGAGTTCGTGACTTGCATCTTGTACTAACTGTCGCTGGCGGGCAACACTTCCGCGCAATGCCTCGAGCATGGTGTTAAAACTTGTGGCTAATTGCGCCACTTCATCACGACCTGACACGACGATGGTGCGGTCTAAGTCTTGTGTAGCTGCGATTGATTCTGCGGTAAGTGCCAAATCTTCAATGGGCTTGCTGATGCGCCGAGCAAAGAGCCAACCAAATAGCGCGGAAATTACAACGGCAATAGCTGCATAGATGGGAAACCATGTACGCATACCATTTTGAGCATTCAAGATGATTTGCGTGTCTTTGGCAACTTGAATTAGTGAACCGTCATCTGCAACAACGGTAAGAGTACGAAATTCATGACGGTCGATAATGGTAGATGATCGATGAATTCGTTTGCCATCAACAGACAGAGAGCGGTCGCCTTTCTCAATTGGCAGTCGTGGGTATTCACGACGTCCAAGAACTTGACCGTTAGGAAGAACTATTTGTGTAATGGCATCAACTTCAGTCTGCATAATCGCTTGGTTCACAGGGCCGGGGCCAAAGGCGTCATTCCAATTAAAACCTTGTCGGCCCATAATTTGAAGAATGCGTGAAGCACGTTGATCTAGCGAGCTTTCAACTTGACCTTGTAGTTGATTTGAGGCGATGCGATATGCGCCAATGCTCATGCCAGTAGCAAGGACAAACATAAGACTTGCTGAGACAAGTACGAATCGTGTGCGCAGATTCATGACTGTTTCACCGTATACCCAACACCACGCACTGTAAACACAACGCGCGATTCATTGTTTTCTTCAGTCTTGCGACGTAGATACCCGATGTACACGTCGAGTGATTTTGAGTTCGTCTCGAAGTTGTATCCCCAAATTGCTTCATAGATGGTTTCGCGAGAAACAACGATTCCTGGTTGTTGCATGAGCAACTCCAAAAGATCAAATTCAGTTTTTGTTAGCTTAATTGCGCGGTCACCACGATGTACTTCTCGTGTTAGTGAATTAAGCGTCAGGTCTCCGACACGCAATTGCGTACTTGAGCCAGTTGGTTGTGAACGTCGAAGCAACGCACGGCACCGCGCAAGAAGTTCGTCAATAACAAATGGCTTTACTAAGTAGTCATCGGCGCCAGCATCAAGACCAGCCACACGGTCGCCTACTTCAACACGAGCGGTCAGCAACAAGATTGGAATATCGATGCCACGATGGCGTGCTTCACGGCACACGGTAAGTCCATCAGCAAAAGGCATCATCACGTCAAGCACTGCTAGGTCAAAGCGTGAATTAGTAAGAGCATCGAGGGCTGCCTTGCCATCGTTCACTGCTGTGACCGCATAATTCTCAAGTTCAAGGACCCGCTGAACGGCCTTACGAACCGAGGAATCATCCTCGGCAATCAGTACTTTGCGGCTGCCCATGAGGATACGGTATCCATGAATTGCAACGGTATGCCGTACCTTGGACCGATTCTTGCCTTCCTCTTACCTTGCTCATGTTTACTTCTTACCTAGCCCCGTGAAAGTGGAGTCACGCCAGAACAACTCTGGAGTACACCCACAAAAAGGAACATAGAACAATGAAGATCAAATTTCGTTTTACGAAAATTGCGGTGGCCTCAGGGCTCGTCGTGGCAACCGGAGCAGCAGTGCTTGGTATCACCGGCTTTGCGAGTGCGCAAGTTGCACAGAGAAGCAATGTTGTTGCAGTTGCACAGGCAACTGAAACAACTCTCCCAACAGATACTGCCGCTGGAACAACACCTGCAGCTCCAAGTTCAAGTGCAACACCTACTGCACCTTCAGTCGAAAAAGCTGATCGTCCATCTCCACTTGCAACGGCTTCAAAAGTTTTGGGAATTACCGAAACAGAATTGAAGACAGAACTTGTAGCTGGAAAATCAGTTGCTGATGTTGCCAAGGCAAAGAACATTGACCTTGCAACGGTGAAGGCAGCTCTTCTTGCTGAGGCTAAGGCACATATTGATGCTGAAGTTGCAGCTGGAAAGCACACTGCTGCCGAAGGCGTAGCAAAACTTGCTGAAGTGACATCACGCATTGACACCATGTTGACCACAGCTGGTTTGCCAGCACGTGGCCCACATGGCAAGGGCGGCGGAAAGTTCATGTCTGCGACACTTGCAACAACATTGAAGCTGACACAAGAGGAACTGAAGACACAACTTCATTCAGGAAAATCACTTGCTGATGTTGCAAAGGCACAGAGTGTTGACATTGCAGATGTAAAGACTGTCTTGACATCAGATTTCACTGCACACCTTGCAGAAGAAGTGACATCTGGTAAGCACACGCAAGCTGAAGCCGATGCGAAGCTTGCTGCGTTCAAGACAAACCTTGACACCATGGTGAATCGTGTTGGACCTGCTGGTGGCATGAAGGGCGAAGGTCGTGGACCTGGTGGACATCGCGGACATGGCCCAATGGGACAAGCCGCACCGTCAGCACAGAACACTTCTGCTTCGGCATAACGACATCGCACACCTAATGGTGTGATTATCTCCCCCTAGAAGAACAGCCGGAGCTCGCAGCAATGCGGGCTCCGGTTTTGTTTACCCCAGAACTAATGGTGGTTCACGCATCATGGTTGCTGTTCCGTGTAACGACAGCGATGGTAGCCAACGCCCAAGAAGGGGAAATCGTTTTTTCATGGTGGCGTTTACTGTGACCAGGCCTGTTGCATCATCTGCTGTTGTAATTGCAGAGACATGTGAGAGGTCAGCAATAGCTCTTGCCGCTTCTGATGGGTTGTCAGATGTAATAGCTGAACGCACTGCACTGCGAGCAATGTCATTCAGTCGCAACGTATCGAGACACACCGACAACGTCGCGAGAAGCAAAAGAGCGCACAACACAACTAAAGGCGCCATTAGGGCGAATTCAACTGTTGCTTGTCCACGACTTTTATGGCGTGGAGTTTGATGCACGATTAAATATGTCATTGAACACGGTGTCAAAGAGGGAACCAATTTTTCCGGCTCCGCCACCTGCAGTAGCCCATGCGATGACGAGTAGGGCGATAATGGCTGCGACCAGCAAGATGAGCGCGTATTCCGTGGTGGCTTGTCCGCGAGAGCGTTCTGGTGAGTAATGAAACATTTTTCTTCTTTTCGTTATTGAGTAACTGAGGGAAGTGAGAGTTGACTGAGGCTGGCAAGAACAAGTGGGGCAACAGAGAGCAAAAGAAATGAAGGAAGAACGCAAAGAACCAAAGGGATAGAGAGGCGTGTGGGCAGTTGGTGAATGTGAGTATCAATCTGTCTACGTCGTTCCATGCGGTGGTCTGTCGCAAGTCGCATCACGGTGTCAAGAATGGGTAGCCCATCACGCTCGGCCTCCACAATTGTGTGACCGAGGTTCTTGCCAGATATCGGATGAGTAGTCGCCAGCGGAAGTAACGCCTCTTCCAGTGGTGCGCCTGCACTAATGAGATCAGCTACTGCGTTTCCCATTGGTGACACTGTGCGCCATCGTTCGCATGCATGTGTCATTGATAAACCCGTACGCAATGACACGCACAGATGTTCAGTGAGTTGCCCGATGTCGTCAGGTTCGTCGTGAACAGCCCGAGAGATAAGCGATGAGATCCATCGCCATCCGACTCGATTCAGTATGAACCCAAGAAACAAGGGGCATAAGACAATGGGGGACCACAGTGATGATCGGAATTGTGAGCTGACAAAAATGGCACCTCCGAGGAGCACGAACGGCAAAGCGGAAAGTAATCGAGCCGATAGTTGAGCTTGTGATGCTGCAACCGCCAGTTCTGCACTACATGCAGCCCTGTCTCGCAGCACAGATGATGCGTGGTCAAGAGCACTTGGAACAAAATTCCCATGCACCATGGCAGATTCAAGAAGAGAAAGACACTGTGCATCGTTGCTGTGTGGCTCGAGAGAGTCGCGAGCCGTAGCCAGTGCACTGTCACATGAATGCAGTGCTGCAACGTCGTCGAACAGAACTGACCAGCACGGATGACGAAGCTGGTGCCATTGAAGACTGGAAAGAAGTGCATCATGTGGTGCCGCCCCAGTACGAGTGGCTCGAGCAAGGGTCTCACAGAGCGCAGCAAAATCGCGCACAGTTGAAACATCTTTTCGCTGATGCCTGGGCAGCGCATCCGATTGTTTCGTATCTTCGGATAGGGGATCTGCGCCGTGTAGCCGACGCTGCGTCTCGAACACATCGAACAGGCGAAAGAAACGTGGTGCAGTAAACCATACGAGTGTAAGAGTCATAAAAATCCCCGCTAGCAGATCAACCATGATCAGCTGACTGATACAAAGTGTGGAGTGTTGATTCGCCACAGCGAACTATTTCAGCAATTGAACGTCGTCGAGCAGAAATTCTTTGTACAAAAACAATTGCGCCGACTGCACTATAAATAGTTGACACAGCTTGATCATGTGACCACTGTGGAGAATCGCGTAACACCATGGCAGCAAGACGGTCAATGGTTTCCGTTGCAGAATTGGCGTGAACGGTTGACCAGCAACCACGATGCCCTGACGATAGTGCCAACAACATGTCAACTACTTCTCCACCACGAACTTCGCCGACAACAAGACGGTCAGGTCGGAGTCGCAGTGATGCACGAACAAGAGATTGAAGTGATACTTCGCCGTGGCCTTCAGAATTGGGAGGTCGTGTTTGTAGTTGCACAACATGAGGATGAGCGAATCGCAGTTCCGCTGTATCTTCCACACAGACGATGCGTTCATTCGGTCCGAACGAATGGCTGATGGCAGAAATGAGAGATGTTTTTCCAGATGATGTTGCACCCGCCACAACAACATTGATGTTTTGCTGAACGAGGTCACGCACGATGTCGGTACATGCAGTAGGACCAAATGAAGCCAGCGGCAAAATGCGACGAGAAAACTTCCGGATGGAAATTGTTGCGCCACCTACTGCTACCGGCGAGATAACTACACATGCTCGTGATCCGTCCGACAGTCGTGCATCAAGAATGGGCGACAGCAGGTCGAGCCTGCGGCCAGATGCGCGTGCAATGCGCTCGAGGCTAAGGGTCAGCTCATTATCCGTGAGTGTGCCAACACGACGAAGACCTTTTGCATCTTCGACCCAAACTTGTTTTCCGCCCACCACCATTATTTCGCTGATGTCGGGATTGTCAATGTGCGTCTGGAGTGGTCCGAGGCCGTGGTACATGAGAGGTATCACAAAGTCATATACGGACCGAATAATTGCTCGGCACGTGACGGCAACATTCCGGCATCGACCGCACGACTAATTGCTGGTGTATATGGGATTTCACTTGTCACTGGCATGCCGAGAACATGGCCGACATCTTTCACGGTGAGCGCGCGATTTTCTTCACACACAACAAATAGTTGTGTGGGTCGTTGCATGCGTGACGCACGGCGCAATGACAAATAGCACGGCTTGACCACCATGGTGACGTGGGAAACGGCACGGCGCAGTTCATCTGGTACGAATGTGACGCCGGCATCAATGACGATATTCAAGGGCAGGGTAGTTATTGCGCTTGCCAAATCGGCCCAACGTGGTTGCCCTTCCACAAATGATGAACCACGATGCACCACAATAAGACCATTGTCGAAGGGAGTTCCTAGGGCGACAAGCGCCTGAGCATCAGAAATGGAACTTTCACCCAACCAATCATTGATACCTGGTGTTGTTGGTTCTGCCATGCCAGCCGCGGCTGGAACATCACCACAGAGATCAATAAAAACCGTTGGAGTACCACTAGCAGCCAACAGTAAGGCATAGGCAGTGGCGGTAACGGTGGTGCAGTTGCCACCTTTTGGTGACATGAAGATGGTTGACATTTGTGACTCCTGTTCGTCAGAAGCAATGTGTGCAACAGCATCATCAATTGGAACTACAAATTCACCTCATTGAGCATTGGTTCACCGGCAACATAGCGCGCAAGGTTTCTCAAGAAAATGTCTTCACTGCGTAATCCCGACTGGGCAGATGCTGCCGAACTGTGTGGAGTGATAATGACATTGTCCATATCCCACAATGGGGAATCAGGAGGTAGGGGTTCGGTGGCAAAGACGTCGAGAGCTGCTCCAGCAAGATGTCCAGATTGCAATGTGGCAATCAGTGAATCTTCGTTGACCAGTTCACCGCGACCAACGTTGATGAAATGTGCGCCTGGCTTCATGATGGCAAACGTCTCGGCATTGAAGATCTGGCTGGTGTCGTCGGTGAGTGGCAGTGCAACGGCCACCCAGTCGGCTCGGGCGAGGACGCTTAGTAATTGATCAAATGAAAATGTGGGGCATGGCTCACTTCCGGTGGGAGTTCGACGAATTGCTTCCACGTTCATATTGAGCGCAACACCAAGTCGCGCAATTTCTATACCGATGGGTCCCATGCCAATGACAGCAAGTCGCGCGCCATCTAGTTCTGCGAACTCATGGCGCGACCATTCGTGTTTTTCTTGGTGCTGAAACCAGGCACGAACATTGCGGCTGAGAGCCAACATATACAGGACGGTTGTTTGACCAATTGGTGAAGCCGTTGCACCAGTGGAATTTGTTAGACGAATTCCACGTTCCATGAGCTGTACAAAAAAAGGACTGTCAACGCCGGCAGAAAATGTGTGCATCCATTTTAACGATGTGGCCTTCAGGACAGAAAGAACAAACCCCCGTGAACGTTCTGGCCATAAGTCACTGGAATAGAAAACTGTGTTAATGGTGGAGATTAATTCGTCAGGAAGAACGTCGTTTCCTTCGTAGATGATGGGAGTGAGACCAGGAGAGATTGCTCGAATCGCATCACTATGGCGAACCCACACATTGTCGCTGACTAGCAGCGTGACTGGTTCTTCAATCTTCGGCATTGCCACAGGTTAGGGAATACCAGAGGCAGGGGCATTACCGTTAGAAGATGCGTCTGATTCTGGGTCTCCTGTCAGTGTTGCCGTTTCCTGTGCAACACGTGGGGTCTGGTGACAGCGTGCAACCGCGGGACACTGCGTCGGTGATTCAATCAGTAGAACCCGCGCTACCTGATGGAGTAACCGTCAACATTGTGGGCTCTGACACATTTGTTCGTGTACGTTCCATTGGCCATGACGTGATGATTACTGGCTATCAAAACGAGCCATACATGCATGTCACAACAACGGGTGATGTCTTTGTCAACGATGGCTCTCTAACGACGATAATTAACGGCAATCAGTACGGCAATGTTGACGCCAACTCATTTGTGGAAAGCCCAAACCCTGTCTGGCGAAAAATTGGCTCAGATGGAACAGCCATGTGGCACGACCATCGCGTGCATTGGATGAGTCCCAAACGACCTGCGCCTATTGACACCATTGGCACAGTGGTGGCATGGAAAGTCCCGATGAGTGTTGATGGGGTAGCAACAACTGTGTCGGGAACACTTTTTCTGCGCGAGAAAGCAAGTGTGTTGTGGTGGCTAGCAGGATTTGCCGCTTTGTTGTGTGCTGTTGCTTTGTCAGTGCGACGACGGAAGGAATTTTTTGCTATGACATTTCTCCTATCGATGGTGGGAGTTGTTATTGGGGCGTTGCAGTTTGTCGGGTTACCAGCTGGTGCACGAATTACGCCGTTGCTATTGATGTTTTCAACTGGTGCTGCAGTAGTTGCCGCAATATCAATTGTTATGCAACGTCGTAGCCAGTCATCACAGCACATCACAATGTCAGTAAACGCAGGCGCTGGAGCAACCCTGGTTGTGTGTGCATGGCTATGTGCAGATCAAGTTCGCGCAGCGTATGTGCCAGGTATTGACCAAGAATGGCTAGTGCGCATTCTGATACCCGTAGTGCTTGGCATTGGTTTCGTAGCAATGATTGATGGTGTAATGCGCATCGTGCGTAACACGATTGACTAACTACACGGACAAAAGGTCGCGTGCACCTGTGTCTGATGACGGGTGACGCAACTTGCTCATCGCACGTGCTTCGATTTGACGAATGCGCTCACGAGTGAGGTTAAAATGTTCACCAACTTCTTCAAGTGTGCGACCTTCACCACTGCCACCGAGACCGAAGCGCAAGCGCAAGATTTCACGCTCACGTTCGTCGAGTGGTGCAAGCAAGCGCTGAATCTCTTCAGGCAGCAGTGCTGTTGCAGCAGTCTCGAACGGTGATTCAGCAGAACGGTCTTCAACGACGTCGCCAAGTTCAGCATCGCCGTCTTCACGCAATGGTTCTGACAACGACAAAGGCTCAGCAGCAAAGCGCAATGCCTCGGTGACTTTGTCTTCTGGCATTTCTACTTCTTTTGCCAATTCAGCAAGAGTTGCAGTGCGGCCGAACTTCAGTTCCAGACGTGAGCGAGCTTTTTGCAAACGAGCAAGCGTGTCGCCAGCATGGACCGGCAAACGAATGGTGCGACCGGTGTTTGCGATACCGCGAGTGATGGCCTGACGGATCCACCATGTTGCATAAGTTGAGAATTTGAAACCTTTACGCCAGTCAAATTTTTCGACGGCATGCATAAGGCCCAAGTTGCCTTCTTGAATGAGGTCAAGAAGTGGAAGACCAGATGCTTGGTACTTCTTTGCAATAGATACAACGAGACGAAGGTTTGACTGAACGAATGCACGCTCTGCAACTTCGCCTTCGCGAATTGCTTTGCGCAGTTCACGGCGCTTGGTAGCTGTAGGAGTCTTGATCTTTGCCATTTCGGCAACCGCTTCTTTGCCGGCCTCGATGGCCTTGGCAAGACGCACTTCGTCGTCCTTGGTGAGTAGGGCGTACTGACCGATGTCTGTGAGATACAGCCGGACGAGGTCCTCTTCGTCGCGATCGACACGATCCTTTGCCACTCTTGTACCTCGCCTAAAACTTGCATCGACCACCACGCGAGTCGAATATGGGCAGGCTACCTAGATGCGTGTCGGGTGCCACAGCCTGACCAAGAACATTTCGCCAACATCTGCAAGAGTATGAGGAATGGCTGAAAATAACCCCGAAAATGCTGAATCTGGCGAAGTAGAGCTGGTCATCGTGACGATGTCCTTCGATGCCTCAGATATGGGCTCCCTCGTCGCTGTCCTGTCCAAATACATCGTGCTGACCCGTATGGAACAGGGGTGCCGCAATGTTGACATGATCGTGTCAGATACGCGCCCGAACCGCATTCTTCTGATTGAAAAATGGGAATCACCCGCCACGCAACAGTCCCACTTCGGCGGTGCCACCATGGTGGAAATGGCCAAGTCCTGCACTGGCATTCTGACGGGTGCTCCCGATATTGACATGTGGCAGTCGATGAGCGCACACGACCTCATCTGATCATTTATGGCAACGAAATAATTGCTTCGTGTTCAAGTGATGCGACAACGTTGCCATCTACCACGATATGAAAATTAACAACGACGCGTTCGCCGTGAGCGGTAAATCTGTCAACAATGGCTCCGTGAATTTCTGCGTGTGAACCCGCGGTAACGCGTGCATGGTGGCGAATAATGCTGCGTGTATGTATCCAACTTGACGTTGCTATTTCCGTATGAACAACATCGTTTGCCAAAGTTGGCCAGACAGCCGGGTGCACAAGATTGTGTTGGGCGTACAACGCAAGGTCATCGCCAGCCAATAGTCCGCGGTCTGTGCCGTGAACGCCCTCTAACAATAAGTAATGCACGGGTAAAACATCACCAGCACCCATGGCGGGTACCGGACCAGAATCACGTACCGCACGAAACGTTGCTCGTGGCTGGTCTGGTTCTGAAGTGATCGCCTGAATCTCTACGGCATCACCGTCTGGGTGAGGAATGCAGTGCACTGTGTCGTGATCAAAAACGGGACGTCGAAGTCGCAACTCACCGCCACCATGGCTGAGCCATTGTTCACCCCAGGCATCAGCAACCGGGTGCGTGAGATAGGCGTAGGTCGTGACGCCCGCAACCAATGCACGTGGAAAACCTGCTGCCTGAGCACCCGCATCGGTGTGGATGGGGTTACGGGCATGCTCGGCAAGGTTCTGTGCAATGACAGTCCAAGAGGTGGGTGCAGACGTTGCCATGAAATTGATTCTGACATGGACCCGACTCCCTGACGACACTGGTCAGGGCTACAGTTTTGGTCATGGCTAATCCATTACTTACCGACAAGGCCATGGGCCTTGGCAATCTCGACAAACAAAATGATTCATGGGCTCCCCCCACCGTTCAACCAATGAATGACGGACCAGTGACTCGCTGGGATGGCGGCGTTATGACGGTCGCAGGCACTGCAAGTGCCACCATGATGTTGTTGGTTCTAATTCTTGCATCAGCAACAGTGACGTGGTTGTCGATTGATGCACCGGCTCCCGGCGAAATGGTGCAGATTCCATTTGGTTGGGTTATCGGCGGATTCGTTGTCGGTCTCATTGCCGTCATGGTCGGAAGTTTCAAGCCTCATCTTGCTCGCATTGCTGGCCCTATTTATGCGCTTGCTGAAGGTGTTGTGCTTGGTGCAATTAGCCGCGCATATTCCGAGCAGTACAACGGCATAGTGTTGCAAGCTGTTGGCGCAACACTCGGTGTGTTTGTTGTGATGTTGCTCCTGTATCGCAGCCGCATCATCAAAGTCACTGATCGCACACGTCGCATTGTGATGGGCGCAATGATGGGCCTAATGGCCTTTTATTTGGTGTCATTCATCATCGGAATGTTTGGCTCGATGCCGTCATTCATCAATGATGCAAGCCCAATGGGAATTGGATTCAGTTTGTTTGTCGCCGGACTTGCAGCATTTAACTTGGCGCTCGACTTCGACATGATTGAAAAAGGTGTTGCCAACAAATTGCCAGCGCACATGGAATGGTTCTGTGCACTTGGTGTCGTAGTGACACTGGTGTGGTTGTACCTAGAAATCTTGCGCCTGTTGTCAAAACTGCGCGAGCGCTAAAGACGTCGCCTTAGGCGGTAATAGACAATGTGTTGGCGCTGAGTGCGCTCAACTCTGCCCATGTGGCGTTTGATAAATTCCACACTTTTTCAAACACCACGTCAACGGCGTCGGAGAATCCGTGACGATTGCGGAAGTTGTACACCCACGCTTGCTTGTTCACTTCAATGTCCATGTGTGCAATGCGACCCATAATGTAGGTATCCCAGATAGCTGCTTGTGGCAATGACAACTCTGTGTCGGCCGGGGCATCTGCAAAGCCTCCCCGCAGTCGGTCGCGTACACGCAACATCCCGCGCGCCATGGTGATGGTGGTGTTCAGTTCGCTTTGCTGACGTGGCCGACGCGTATCTTCCATAGCGCCGGAGTGCGGTGCAATTGTGACGAGAGAACCAGTGACCTCAATGTCAATCCGTGTCAACGACGAATTCTCATTGACTGCAATGAGAATGTCAACATCGTCGAGCCCAAGCTGTGCCGCCATTCGCTCTGCGATACGCGCGGTGTACGGCGTATCGAAAGCGACGAAGTTATAAGTGTCAGGGGTGACCGTAAGGGTCATGGTTAGTTTGCGGCTGCGGCTTGCTTCTCGCGAAGTTGACCCTTGCGCTCATTGAGGGCTTGCATGCCGAGGTCTGCGATGTGGTTATTTTCATCTTCGGTAAAACCAGCAAGTTCGCGGAATCGGCGAGCAATTGCAAAACTTGATTCTTCAGAGTCACTGCGGCTTCCGCCATATGAAAACATCTTGTCCACAACGCCCTGGAACTCAAGAGCCTTCTTGCGACGCTCTGGATCGTTCTCTGTAATTTTACGCAACCAGTCGCTGCCCATCTTCACGTGTGTTACTTCGTCTGCGAGCATCCAGTCTTCACAGAACTCAAGGTACGGGTCGCCTGCAAGTTCGCCGAACTCTTTCATTGTGGTGAACACGTCAATGGCAAGACCTTCAAGCGCGCGGTTCACGCCAGCAAGACGCAGCACCGGGTCGTTCGAGCATGCTGCCTGGAAGAGCACGGTGTTCTCGGCGTATTGACCAATTTCACTTCCCATCCAGTCGCTGAGCTTCAAACTGATTTCAACGTGACGAGCTTCGTCCCATGCTTGGCGAGCCATGTCGAGTTTTAATTCGAATGGTGCTTCTTCACCAGTGGTGAAGTCCCAACATGTGCGGCCAGCGCCTTCAAGCGCTTGAATTTCGCCAACGAAAATGCCGTGCATCAGCGCACGTGCAGCTTCACTTGCATCAGGACGCGCTGGTGTGAGGCGATTTGAACGACGTGATTTTTCAGAATCGGCGATGAGCGCGTTGCGGCCATCGGCCATGCGATCTGCTTGTGTGATTTGGTTGAAACGCTCGTCGCGTGCCAACTCTTCAACGGGCATGAATTTTTTCATGAGAGTGCTCCTTGTGGTGCTTGTGTGTTGATTCCGATGCTTCCGTGACCGGCAATACCGCCGGCCTCGAGCATAAGTTTTTCGAGCTTTGCTTGGTGAGTAGCAGCGCGATCGACGTGGTCGGGAGTTTCGAGCAGCGACTGGATGAGCATTTCGCCATCGCGCCAATCTTCGAACTCGTCTTGCAAAATAAACTTCAGTGACCGAATAGTGGGCATGTCGGTGATTTCACTGGTGTTGTTGAGGTGATACGTGTATGCCGAAATGAAGTGGGGGATGTACACGCGGTACACACCAACAAGTTTTTCAATGGTGAGACTTGGATCTTCCGGTTCAGTCATTGCATCAACAAAACGCACGAGCGCATCGTTGGCCGGAACGGTGAGGCGAGCAGGGTTCATTTCACGAAGTTCGGGCAAACGCTTGTGCCACAGTTCTGCGTGCCATGCATGCTTGTAACAATGCGTTCCAAGACGAAGTTTGATATCCAGTTCGGGAACAGTTGCAATCCAGCCGCCAAGAACTTCAAATAATTTTGTTTCGGCCCATTTGTAATTGCCGACACGACGTGCGGTTTCTTCCACACTGAAACTGCCTGGCAGTTCGCGACGATCCCACGGAGCAAACGATGCTCTCGGCTTAGTTGGATCTGCCACGGTGACTCCTTGTTCTGCTAGTTACTTGCACAATACAATTAACTGATTGATTACTTCCCAAAGTATAGTCTTTCGTCGCGCCTAAAGCGAGACGCAGGTCACAATCACGAGTTATTTCGGCGGGCAGTTGGCCGGGCGGCAAGAAGGTCTGCGCTGAGCGGCTGGCCAGTGACTTCGTCCACCCA
>SHUR01000018.1 GCA_009694565.1 Ilumatobacteraceae bacterium
GGAACTCCGTTTGAAAATGTGGGCGACAGAGTGCAAGCCATCAAAGATCACCACGTCGAGCGGTTACAAAAACTCCGCGATACCAGTGCAGACCTCAGTCGCCCAGCGACTGTTATGGAATTCGCAACTCATTTGTTCTCGCCGCGTGCGCAAGGGGCAATGGCAGACAGTGAAGCATTTGCACACCTCGAACACTTGCGTATTCTTGGTGATTTCGAACGGCGTGATACAGACGGCGCGTATGAATATGTGCTGAAGGGTTAAGCCCACACCACATTGCAGCATGCATAGTGCTACCGACGTGCAGTTGTAGTTCAAGGTTGTCGCGGCCGATTGCAATATGTCGAACCGGTTCCTGACCAGGTTCCACTTGCACCACATGTTCCACGATTGTGCGTAGTGGAGCGCGAACATCACGGTGAGCTGCAAGAAACTCTTCAACAATCACCCAGTAGGCGGCATTATTCATATGGCCCACAGCATCAAAGTCTGCAAAGCGTAGATGCCAAGGAGTCGTTTCAGTAGTTGATTTATCAAATAACTTGTCGCGCAATAACAGCCGAGCATTGACATCACGACCACCAGCGGATACTCCCAAGATATTAAGAATGTCCGCTGGCACCTTGCTTGGTTGCAACGTGGACTCATCGACATGCACCCACAAAGACGCAGCATCAATCAGCGGTGTGCCATCAACTGCGCTAATTCGCGTACGTCGCTCTGCCCAATGCGAACCGATTCCACCACACCACGTGGTGAGATCAATCTCTTGCATATACGACGGAAATTCGTGTACGTCAATCACCGTGCGGCGCACAACCCACCAATGCGGGTCGCTCCAGTCCGCATCACGCGTGTCATCGTTCGAAACATCTTGCAGATACCGCGCCACCGCATCAAGACGTAAGCGACCATTCGGTGTGGCATCTCCCAGGCGAACTCGACGTCTGGCAGTGAATTGCCGCCCAGATCCGGGGCCATCAATCATCTGAAAACTCAGTGCGGCATCATGAAACGGCATCTCGCCACCCTATCCCGACAGTTAAAACCCTTATGAGTACTGGATTTCATTAAATCAGTTGACTCTGGCGATATCTGGTGGTTTGATAGTGGCTTCATGCGTACAAACCTCACCACCGCAACCATGGGTACCACGGCAACAGCCGTGGCGTTTACCTTTGCGTCAACAGTGGTCGATCACGCATATGCCATGTGGTCGTCACCGGCAGCGAATCACGCCAATAAGCGTCGCACCCGGCAGCCCCGTGGGTTTCTGATCTAACTCAAGATCACAACACACACTTACGTGGCCGCCGGGAAATTATCCCGAGCGGCCTTTTTGTTTTATCCGCCCACCTACCAAAAGATCTCAGCCCAATCGAAAGGAACAGAGAACATGTACACATCAATCAATACCGACATGGGAGGCACAAAGCTCACAGAGCAGCCCCTCATCCTGTCTGCCAAGCGTTGCGCAGACGGCAACGGCACCTTGAGCTACCTCTTCTTTTCTGACGAGTGGGTTGACGTGCAGCGCGCGAAAGCAATCTGCTCAAAATGCTCTGGCCAAGAGGCCTGCCTTTCTGGTGCGCTCGAACGCGAAGAGCCCTGGGGAGTCTGGGGAGGCGAACAGCTAGAGATGGGCAGAATCGTGGGCATCAAGCGCCCTCGTGGGCGTCCCGCCACCAAGATCAGACCAGCGCTCGTCATCGAAGAGGTACCAATTCCACGTCACCTCGTAGCCTAAGTACATGAAGTGGAACCGCCGAACCGCACGATTTCTGGTTCCCTTTCTCGTACTACTTGTCAGCGTTGTTGGTGGGTGGGCTTTTAGCCGGCCCACCAACAACGTTGACGTCAATCTCAATCAACCCGTAACTACTTTGTCATCCACCATCGGTACTAATGCCAGTAACACGGGCAAGAAATTCTCATTCGTTGAGTTGGTAGATAATGCCACCGGCGACAAAGGAACTATTGCTCCTGCTGGCAAACCGATGGTGGTGAACTTCTGGTTCTCAACGTGTGAGCCGTGTAAAAGAGAAATGCCGGCACTGTCTGCTTCAAGCGCAAAATATGCAGCCACCGTTGACTTCATTGGCATTAACCCCAATGACTCTCGTGAAGTGGCCACTGAGTTTCTCAAGAAATACAACATCACATACCCGACATTCATTGATGACGGAACACAACTTGCCGAAGCGGGCGTTGTCACACTTCCTGCCACGTTCTTTCTTGATAGTTCTGGAACTATCGTTGCCAGACGAGCCGGTGAGATCACAGCGGCTGAAATCGATTCGATTCTCACTAATGATCTGAAAGTCTCGCCATGATTGCAATCGAGGGGAACTTCGCATACAGCTTCCTTCTTGGAGTCATGGCGGCAGTGAACCCGTGTGGCTTTGTGCTGTTGCCTACATACCTTGTGTATTACCTCGGTACTGAACTGAACCGTGATGGAGAACACAAGACAGCAACATTACGGCGTGGACTGAGTGTTGGCATAGCAGTGTCATCAGGTTTCATTGGTTTGTTCCTTGTTGTTGGAATCATTTCGCGCGCATTTACAACTGTCATTCGTGACAATGCGAAATATGCTGCGCTGGTTATCGGTATTGGCCTCGTTGCTATGGGTATCGCAATGTTGTTCGGCTGGAAGCTGCCCATCTCCCAGCCAGATGTTTCTGTGCAACGCAAGCGCACCACATGGAACATGTTCTTGTTCGGCATTGTGTACGCCATTGCCTCTATCGGCTGCACAATCGGTCTCTTAATCTCAGTCATTCTTGGTTCCGTCAACAGGAATGGTTTTGTCTCCGGAGTCATCAGTATCGTCCTCTACGGGCTTGGCATGGGACTACTAGTGACGTCACTTACTGTTGCGTTGGCATTTGCTCGAGTCGGCCTTGTCTCAACAATCAAAAAGAGTTTCAAGTGGTTTGACAAAGTCTCTGCAGTGTTTGTTGTACTAACTGGGCTGTATTTGTCGTGGTATTGGTTGGGTGCAATTACCGATCGCGGATCAGATGGAGTGATATCTCGCGTCGAACATTGGCAAACAAACGTTGTGCAGTTCTTGCAAGATGCTGGCGTCTACCCATTGGTTATTGTTTTCTGTGTCACCATCGCAACTGCCGGATTAGTTATCCGCCGTTCTTCACTGCAAAGTAAGTAATCATGAATCTGTCTGAACTACTTGAATACGACAACGTCACTGAAGAGTCGACATTGCGATCCACTTTTGGCTTTATGGCGTTTCATGGTGGTGCGCTAGAAGAAATGACAGACACCATTGCATCCCGTGCTGCAGAACGTGCTGGTGCCTCGTACTACGGAATCCAGTTACCTGACAAACTCGAATGGCATATCCCTTCTCATCAAGTAACAGCTGATCAATCACCAGCATTGAATGCATTCCTGTCGCATGTGAATATCGTCATCACCGTGCATGGTTTTGGTCGTGCGGGTTTCTTCACATCGCTACTTCTCGGCGGTCGCAACCGTCGTCTCGCGTCTCACCTTGGCGCTACTTTGCGCACACATCTACCTGCATACACAATCATTGATGACATTGACGAAATTCCGAGCAACCTTCGCGGCATGCATCAAGACAACCCCGTCAATGTGGTGGAACATGCTGGCGTACAACTAGAACTACCGCCTCGAGTGCGCGGTGCTAGCCCACTGTGGTGGGACTGGGAAGGCCCTGGCTTAACTCCACACACTGAAAGCCTGATTGACGCCTTGGTGGACTGTGCCACCACCTGGCCTGGCTGATTCACGCCGACCCTCGCTCCACTAAGTTTCGTCTAGAACTAAAGGGGGCCGTATGGTTGAGCAAAAAATCGGGCGCACGACGGCGGAATCGACGCCTTCCTGGGACGGAGACATCGTTGCTCCCCCAGGCTCACCGAACATTGTGTATTGCGTTTTCGACGATGTGGGCTATTCCGACTTTGGTTGTTACGGATCAGAAATAGCAACACCAAACATTGATCGTCTTGCCGCAGGCGGATTGCGTTACACCAACTTTCACACAACGTCGTTGTGCTCACCTACTCGCGCGTCGTTGCTTACAGGTCGTAATCACCACGCGGTAGGTATGGGAACTCTTGCAAACTACGACATGGGCTACCCCGGATATCGAGGAAGAATAACGAAGGACGCGGCGATGATGCCAGAAATTCTCCGTGGTATCGGGTACAACTCATTCGCAGTAGGAAAGTGGCACCTCACCCCCATGCACCACACAGGCCCTACTGGACCATTTGATCAGTGGCCAACACAACGGGGATTTGATCGTTTCTACGGCTTCATGGATGGTGCAATGAACCAATGGGAACCATTTCTCACTGAAGACAACCATCATGTCGCTACTCCCGATGATCCGAATTATCACCTTTCGATTGACATTACGAACCGTGCCTTATCGATGATTACGTCACAAAAGAGTTTGGCACCGGAAAAGCCATTCTTCTTATACATGGCGTTTGGTGCTGGCCATTCACCTCATCATGTTCCAAAAGAATTGATTGATGAATACGTACCCATTTTTGAAAAAGGATGGGACGTAACGCGTGATGAACGAATCGCTCGTCAAAAAGCTATGGGCATCATCCCGCAAGACACAGTGTTGCCGCCACGAAATCCAGGTGTACGGGCGTGGACCGAACTCAATACAGACGAGAGGCGCCTCTTTGTTCGATTCCAAGCTGCCTATGCCGCGATGCTTACGCATACTGATCAACAAATAGGCCGAGTTATTGACACTCTCGAGACAATCGGTCAACTCACAAACACAATCTTCATTGTGATGAGCGACAACGGTGCATCACAAGAAGGAAGCCACTTCGGCACCATGCACCAAGGTCGCTACTTTGAACGTGCACCAATGACTCTTGAGCAATCCATTGACAAGATTGATGAGATTGGTGAAACACAGTGGTTCAACAACTATCCGCTTGGTTGGGCCATGGCCGGTAATACCCCGTGCAAGTTCTACAAGCAGAACACGCATGGCGGCGGCGTACGTGACCCTCTTGTTATGCATTGGCCAGGCGGATTCGACAAGTCAGAAGCCGGAACACTGCGCCACCAATTCCATCATGTAAGTGACGTATCGCCAACAATGTTGGAAGTCATTGGCGTTGGTTTACCAAAAGCAATGAATGGTGTTGACCAGATGCCGTTGCACGGAACACCAATGACATACACATTTGCTAACGCTTCGGCCCCAACAAAGAAGAAGGTGCAGCACTTCGAAATGCTTGGGCATCGTGGCATTGTTGCTGACGGTTGGAAGGCTGTGACGTTGCATCTTCCTCGCACGACGATGGATCAAGACGTATGGGAGTTATACGACCTCAATAACGACTTCTCTGAGACGAACGATCTTGCAGCAGCAAACCCCGACAAGCTTCGTGAACTCGAAGCACTGTGGTGGGAAGAGGCTGCAAAGTACAAAGTTCTACCTGTAGACGACGGAAGCGGTTCACGCTTGCGTCGTCCTGTGCGTAAGAAGTTCGTACTGTGGCCAGGTCTCGAGCGGGTGCCATCTGATGCATCTCCTCGCCTCACTAACACCAGTTACACAATCGCTGCTCACATCACAGTTCCACCGAATGGTTGCGAAGGTGTGTTGATGTCAGAAGGCGACCGTTGGGGTGGGTACGTCATGTTTGTTCAAGATGGAAAACCGTGTTTCCACTATCACTTTCCTCTTGAACGACATGAAGTTCGTGGCCCACAATCTCTGACTCCGGGAGACCACATAATTACGTGGGAACTCACAAAAGTGGAACGTTCTTCAGGGCATGGAACATTGTCTGTTGACGGCGTCGAGGTTGCATCGGTTGATATTCCTCGGATCATTCGCGGGTGGATGCCATTTAATGGTTTGCATGTTGGTCGCAATAATGGTGCCCCAGTAGGGACTTCTTATGAGGCGCCATTTCCCTTCACTGGGACATTGCACCGTATTGAAGTGGAACTGCTGGACAAGGTTCCAGGGCCAGATCCCGACATTGAAAATCGCTCAGAGATGGGTAAGCAGTAACAGTTACGGCGCGAGGCGTTCAACGCGCCACACCACGCCATTGCGTGTGTAGCGGAAACGATCATGCAAACGACTCGGTCTGCCTTGCCAAAATTCAATTTGGTCAATTGACAAGACATAGCCGCCCCAATGCGGTGGACGAGGAACATCACTGCCTTCGAAACGTGCGGTGGCTTCTTCAATGAGGTCATCAAGTTCTTCCCTGTTACCGATGACAGTTGACTGAGGAGAAGCCCAAGCACCTAGTTGTGAAGCACGTGGTCGCGATGCAAAATACTCATCGCTTACTGCATCAGTCGCCTGAGAAATGTTTCCCTGAATACGTACTTGTCGGTGAAGGTCGAGCCATGCAAATGTTCCGGCAGCTCGTGATTCGCCAGCAACTTGTATTCCCTTTGCGCTTGTGCGATTCGAGAAAAACGTAACGCCCTGTGTATCAATGCCTCGCGCTAACAACACCCGAGAGTCTGGTTGTCCAGTTGCATCAACCGTGGACAACACCATTGCATTGGGTTCAGTTACACCAGCTTCTTCTGCTTGGTGATACCAGACGTTCAATTGCGTGATTGGATCAGCAAGAAGGTCATCAATATCAAGTCCCGCTGTTTCATATTGAATACGGCGATCAGCGATACCCATGATTACGCCTTTGGTGTGATGTGTGTGGCACCGCGCATGTACGGCAGCAGAACATCTGGAATGCGCACACTGCCATCTGGTTGGCGATGGTTTTCACAGATTGCTGCCCACACGCGAGGCACAGCCAATGCCGAACCATTCAATGTGTTCGCAATTTCAGTTCCTTTTTGCCCAGTGCGCTTGAATCGAATATCAGCGCGGCGCGCTTGGTAATCAGAGAACCATGACACGCTGCTGACTTCCAGCCATGCATCACAACCAGGTGCATAGACCTCAATGTCAAAACTGCGGTGATGGCTTCCACCCATGTCACCAGTACAGATCTCAATAATGCGATACGGCAATTCCAGTGCGGCCATCAATGCTTCTGCCCGACCAACCAATTCAGTCAGTAATGCTGGTGCATCTTCAGGGCGGGCAATGGCAAGAATTTCTACTTTGTCGAATTCATGTGCACGCAACATGCCACGCGTATCACGGCCTGCGCTTCCGGCTTCGCGGCGATAACACGGTGAATAAGCCATCAGCCGTACTGGTAATTCAGCTTCATCCAATACTTCACCGGCATGAAGCGACGTGAGTGGAACTTCAGCGGTAGGAATTGCCCAAAGGTCATCTCGTTCAATGGCATAGGCATCATCTGAGAACTTCGGTAAGTGGCCTGTAGCAGTAAGCGTTGCGGTGGTGACAAAACTTGGTGGGCGGATTTCTTCAAATGCATCAGCGTTTTGGTCTAACGCAAACTGACACAGTGCACGTGCAAGAGTTGCACCAAGTCCACGCTGCATAGTGAACATTGCGCCGGCAATTTTTGTGGCTCGTTCGTTATCAAGAATGCCAAGAGCGGTTGCGGTCTCCCAGTGAGGAACGCGTTGATGTTCCCCGAATGTGGCAGGCAAATTAATGGGGCCTTTCACAATTGGGTTCTCATAATCGCCTGCACCATCAGGGGCATCAGGGTGTGGCAAGTTCGGAATGCGCAACATGATCTGTTGCAAAGCATCTTGAACCGTGTCGATCTCGCTCTGCAGAACACGCTCACGGTCTCCACCGGCACGGCTGCGCTCCATCAGAACTTCTGCTTCATCGTTCTTCTTGTCGCGACGTAGAGCGCCCACCTGCTTCGAAAGGTCGTTCACTTCGGCACGCAAAGTGTCACGCTCAAGGCTGATCTCACGAAGGCGAGTATCGAGGACAACGGCCTCATCAACCTGCACTAGGAGGTCTGGCTTCCCCCGACGGGCCAAGGCAGACCGCACCCCATCAAGGTTCGTGCGCAGAAGTCGTACATCAATCACAGGAAGTCAGGCTACCTGTCCCGCCTTTCGTGCTGAGAGGCATTTGGTTCGTAAAGTGGAGACGTGTCCGTTCTTGTCGAGAATCTCAGTGTTTCCTATGGCGACCTCGTGGCTGTCGACAATGTCTCGTTCGAGGCTCCATCGGGCAGTGTGACAGTAATCCTTGGGCCAAATGGGGCAGGCAAGACCAGCACCATTGAAGTCTGTGAAGGCTTTCGCACTGCTGAATCTGGCTCTGTGCGGGTCCTTGGGCTTGACCCTGTCTCTGACCACCGTGCACTGACTGAGCGCATGGGTGTCATGCTGCAAGGCGGAGGCGTCTACCCCAGTGCTCGTGTTCGTGATGTGGTGTCTCATTTTTGTTCATTACATAACAAAGGCGTTAACGCGGCGCAATTGATTGAACGCGTTGGGCTATCAAATCGCTCAACCGGCACTTGGCGCAAATTGTCGGGTGGCGAGCAACAGCGACTGTCACTTGCCTTGGCATTGGCTGCAGACCCTGACGTAATTTTTCTAGATGAACCAACGTCTGGCGTTGACATTGATGGCCGCGACATTATTGCTGACATTATTCGTGATTTGTCTGCTCGTGGCACCACAGTTGTCCTTGCATCGCATGATATGGCTGAGGCTGAAAAAGTTGCAACTCATGCAGTGCTGTTTACGTCGGGCCGTGTCATCGCGAGCGGCGAGATCCAAACACTTCTCACCTCTCGGAAACATTTGCGATTCACTTCGTCAGTCGGTCTTGTTCCCGCAGAGCTTGCGATATCAATCAAAAGCCCAGTTGTTGCTATTGGAGACGGTGTCTACGAAGTGGCGTCAGAACCAACGCCGCAGCTGATGACACGAATTTCACAGTGGCTCGCTGATAATTCTCACCCATTGCTTGGTGTCGATATGGGCAAAGAAACGTTGGAAGATACGTATCGACGGTTGACTCGAGGCCAGCAATGAGGCGCATTCGTATTCAACTTCGCGCAGAACTAATGCTGCTGGCACGTAACGGCGAGCAACTACTACTGACGTTCATTATTCCGGTATTGCTACTTGGCTTTTTTGGCTCTGTCGATGTGTTACCAAGTGCGGACATGGAACCTATTCAGTTTCTAACGCCTGGCATTCTTGCAATCGCGATCATGTCTTCTTCAATGGTGAGTCTCGGAATCGCCACTGGGTTTGAGCGTTCCTATTTAGTATTAAAGCGATTAGGTGCAACACCGTTGACACGCAGTGAACTAGTTATCGCAAAAATCTTGTCCGTGTTTATTGTGCAATTGATTCAAGCAATTATCTTGTTATCGCTCGGTCTTGCCCTCGGTTGGGAACCAGGGGGTTCCATATGGCCCCTTGCGGTTGTGGTGGTGCTGTTTGGCACATCAGCGTTCGCGGGAATTGGCCTCATCCTTGCTGGCCAACTACGGGCTGAAATCAATCTGGCCGCTCAGAACGGGCTGTACTTAGTGCTGCTTTTGCTGGGCGGAATGGTCATTCCCCGTGATTCACTTCCTCAGTTCCTTGGCAACGCTGTTCGCGGCTTGCCATCAACTGCTCTAGCTGATCTGCTGCGTTCAACGTTAAGCGGTGATTCGGCTGGCCTTGTCGTGCCCTGTGCAGTGTTGGCCGCGTGGGCAATCATCGCACCAGCAATTGCCGCGCGACGCTTCCGCTGGAGCTAGGCGCGATTCACCATCACAGTGATGGGCTGATTATGAATGTGTGTTTCTCGCACTCGTTCCCAACCAAATGTCTCATACCAGTGAGCGACGTCTCGTGTGTACAAGTAGACATCAGAATGACCCAACTCACGCGCTCGGCGAATTGCCTCAGTAACTAATTGTTTTCCCACAGCCAACCCGCGGTACTCCGGATTTACAAAAACCGCCGCTACCCACGGGCCAGGCTCTGTGGCCTCAGGCAATTCGTCATCACGAACGACGCATGCCACACCGACAAGTTCATCATTCCCAGATATTGCCACGAGACTGATTGGCAACGACAAGGGGTCCACTTGAGATTCTGAATAGACATCGAGATACCACTGAATGTCGTCGTTCGGATCTGTGTCTTTCCAATCGTCAAAAGCCCACTGCGCGCCCATGCGTGCGAATTTTGAATTCGCTGGCATGTCAGAAATAACAATGTCAGATGTCATTGAGAAGAAGTAGAGGTTTCTTTGGCGCTGTACGACTGGTCGCCAAAGAAGCCCTTCATGAATCGTGTGAAGAAGATGAAAATAATGATGGTCCACAAGAATGTTGAACCACCAAGCTTCATAATGCCACCAGCAAGTTGTTGATCACTCAGGATTGACATGCCCCACACTCGGACTGGAGTGTCGTAATGCTTGTAGACAGCCCCTGTAGCAAATGTCAACCAGCCGGCTGGAATTGATGGGACCAACGATGTGCAAAAGAGATAGGTCATCATTGCGCCGTAACTCATTCGCCATTCCTTTGCAGGTCCACAAATTGGGGTCCACAACATCAGAGCGCTAGATACCAAAATGACATGCAGTCCGTAATGTAACGGACCACCAGCAGCGCTGCGATTAACAAGTGCAGGAATATGAGTAATCACTACAACGGTGTTGTAGGTAACGGCGGCTACCACAGGGCGCGTAAAGAACCGAATGACTCGATACGTGCGGCCTTGTCCAACCAACAGTCGAAACAACCATTCGGGAGTAGCAAGCAACGCAAGTGGAGGAACAATGTAGGTGAGAATTGTGTGCTGCAACATATGCATGGAATACAGATATTCCTCTGCGATGTCATGTAGCGGCCAGTCTGTTGAAATCCACAATAGAAAGATCATGAGAGACAAGGTTCCAACTTGTTTGCGGGAAATCACTTCCCCATTGGTAACCACTTTGGGGCCAACTACTCGAACGGCATACACAAATGCGACAACTAGCCCAATAATCAACACCCAAATTTCAGCGTGCAACTGATACCGCCAGGCATCAATATTCAGTGTGGGTTCGATACTAGCGATCAGCATTGCCGACCTGCCTCGCTAGTTACGCAATGAAGAACTTGAAGGTTGCGAGAGCCGTGATGTACACGAACAACGCAAGCCCAAGCCCTACATAGAAAAGGAAACTGAAAATCTTGCTATCGAACTTGAGATGCATGAAGTAAGAAACGACCATTACAAACTTGACCACCATCATGATGATCAATGAAGGCATAAACAACGGACCGAAGTCCACGTAGTAAGTAGAAACCTCAAGCCCGGTGATGAGGGCCAAAATGATTGCAATCTTTACATAACCAGCATCGGACATTCCGTGCTCGTGTGCGTCTTCGTGTGTTTCAGTAACGGTTGTCATGATGCGCTCTCAATCAGGATGGGATTAGGTACACCAGTGTGAAGATGATAATCCACACGATGTCAACGAAGTGCCAATACAAACCAATGAGTTCCACGACTTCGGCCTTGTCGCCCGTGATCTTGCCCTTTTTAATGATGCCCATTAAGGACAACAACATAATGACTCCGATTGAAACGTGAACACCGTGAAATCCTGTTAACGAATAAAAGCTTGACCCAAAAAGACTTGTAGTGAAGCCAAGTCCTTCACGATAAAACGCAGTGAATTCGTACACCTGGCCACCAATGAATGTTGCTCCAAGGAGGGCTGTAATGAGCAGCCAAAGGTTTGTCTTGGTGTCATCCTTGCGTTGCGCCGATGAGACCGCAAGCACCATGGTGAGCGATGACATCAACAGAACGAAACTGCTGACAGATGTGAAGGGGATGTCGTAGATCTGCGAAGGATGTGGTCCGTTCTGAACGCGACCGCGATACAGCATGTACGTCGAGATAAGACCACCAAAGAGCAAGCACTCTGATCCGAGGAATAACCACATTGCCAGCTTGTTGTTTGACAAGCCAGTTGATGAATGATGCCCGTGACCAGTTGCGTGATCAGTTGCGTTGTCAGTTGCGTGATCGATGTCATGTGTTGCGATATCAGCCAAGGGGAGCTATCTCCTTCGTGTGACCGTCATGTGACGGTGAATCAAAATCGATTGCTTCGGGTACTGAGGGTTCAAGAACCCATCCAAATGAAGCAAAGAGAACAACAAGTGCTCCGACAACCATGATTGGGGTTCCGTAGACGACTCCCAGGCCAAGTACCGCAACACCAATAGCGAGCAGCAATGGCCAGTACGAAGGTCCGGGCAAATGAATGTCAGCATCAGCTGCATCTTCTTCAGCACGTATTAGATCTTCACCAATAGCAATTGATTTCATCGAATGATTTGCTTCATCCTCTTCATACTTACGGTGAAAAAACTCATCGAGGTGATGTACAACTGGAACGCGGTCAAAGTTGTGCACCTTTGGAGGACTAGTTGTGAGCCACTCCAACGTACGTGCATCCCATGGGTCAAGCGGTGCGCGCTCTGGATTGCGGGAGGTCTTGATCACGTTAATAATGAAGAAGAGAACACCGACAGCCAAAACAAAGGAGCCGATTGATGACACAAGGTTCCAAAATCCAAAGTTGAAGAAACCTTCACCGGCACGAGCTTCGGTCCAGATATACATACGGCGGGGCTGGCCTTGTAGTCCAAGAATATGCATTGGCCCGAACGTGAGGTTCATACCAATCACCATCAACCAGAAATTCCACGAACCCAATTTTTCGTTCAACAACTTGCCAAACACTTTGGGCCACCAGTAGTAAAAGCCCGAAAACAGTCCGAAGACCATGCCGCCGAACAGCACATAATGGAAATGGGCAACAATGTAGTACGTATCGGTTTGTTGAGTGTCAGATGGCGCAACTGCGTGAGTCACACCAGACAAACCACCAATCGTGAAGAGCACGACCAGTCCAATTGCAAACTTCATAGCGGCGCTGTACCAGATTTTTCCACCCCACATTGTAAGAATCCAATTGAAGATTTTTACACCGGTAGGAATTGCAATTGCCATCGTGGCCATTGAAAATACCGCTACTGATACTGGGCCAAGGCCAGAGGCGAACATATGGTGTGCCCATACGCCGAAACCGACAAGGCCAATTGAAGCCCCGGAGAATACAACGAACGGATACCCGAAGAGTGGCTTACGTGAGAACGTAGGTAGCACTTCAGAGATGATGCCAAATCCTGGCAAAATTAAGACATACACCTCAGGGTGCCCGAAGATCCAAAACAAGTGTTGCCACAAAAGTGGATCTGCTCCTTGGGAAACATCAAAGAACGTGGCGCCATACGAGCGCTGGAACATCAACAACACGAGAGCCACGGTGATTACTGGCAGTGAGAACACCAAGAGGAACTGCACCACGAGAATCATCCAGGTGAACACAGGCATCTTCATCAGTGTCATTCCAGGCGCGCGCATGTTGAGCACCGTGACAATCAGGTTGATAGAACCAATCAGAGAAGCAATACCTGCAATCTGCAAACCGAGAATCCAGAAGTCGACACCATTACTTGGTGAGAATACTGGTCCGGAGTTTGGTGCGTACATGAACCAGCCGCCATCGGCTGCGCCCCCCAGGAACCACGAAGCATTCAAAATCAACCCACCAGCGATGAACAACCAGAACGAAAGAGCATTGAGGCGAGGAAACGCAACATCTCGTGCCCCAATCTGCAGTGGTAAGAAATAATTCGCAAACGCAGCAGCCGTTGGCATCGCAAACAAGAAAATCATTGTCGTGCCATGCATAGTGAACATCTGGTTGTATTTATCAGCGCTCAAAATGCGTCCATCAGGAAGGGCTAATTGCAGGCGAATCAAAAGAGCTTCGACCCCTCCCACGATGAAGAACGTAAATGCAACAACACCATACATAATTCCTATTTTTTTGTGGTCAACCGTAAAGAGCCATGCACGCCATCCGTTTGTATTGACAGGTCGGCGTACAGCACCAAGTGCCTGAGATGGAGAAAGCGACAATTTGTTGTTTACCAAACTCGGCGACTGAGATGGTGTAAGAGTTAATTCATTGGTGGACATGTGTTTCTCCGATTACTTCAGTGTCAGCAGGTAGGCGACGAGTTTGTCGATGTCTGTTTCGGTAAGACCAAGGTTTGGCATACCGCGGTATTTCCCCCCAGATGAGGCCAACTTTGCTGGGTCTGCATACATCGGCTTCATCGCGGGCGCATTGCGCAGCCATGCACGAAGATGAGTTGCATTCAAACACGACTCTGACACACCAGCAAGATATTTCCCACCAATGGTTTCAGAACTTGCGTCCCATACATCGCTGCGACACGACTTGTTCAGCAGGTCAAACTTTGCACCCGCAAAAGTGATGCGTGACATGAGATGTGAAAGGTTCGGAGCTGCACCGGAATAGACGTTCTCGTCCGGAGCCGCGAGTGCAGGCGTGCCATCAGCCTTCTTCAAGCCGTTGACTTGGTGACAACGAATGCACTGATTCAAGAAAACACTTTCGCCTTCCTTCGCGAGAGATCCAGTTGCAGGGGCCGTGTACGCCTTCTGCTGATTAGCCACCCACTTCGCAAAATCTTCCTGAGAAAGCGCAATGGCTTCCATACGCATATTTGCGTGAGAAAGACCACAGAATTCGGTGCATTGACCGGCGAAAATTCCAGGCTTGTCTGCTTGGAGTCGCAACAAGTTGATGCGGCCTGGGACAGCATCTTTCTTGCCATTCAATGCTGGAATCCAATATGAGTGAATAACGTCGCGGCTTGTTTCACGCAACAACACTTTTGTACCGACTGGGATAACAAGTTGGCCTGAAGAAATAATCGGCTGAGTGATTCCTTGCTCATCTTGTGCTGGATAGTCATATTCCCACCACCACTGTTGACCAGTGACGTTGATAACCATTTCAGTATCTTCAGTATTCGCTAGTTCAAAAATTCCGCGGAAAGTAAAAACACCAACAACGGTCAAGATCAGTGCCGGGATAATTGTCAGGATAATTTCCACTATCGGCTTGCCGTGGCTTTGCGAGGGAATTGGCTGGCCACGATCGTTGTACTTATAAATGGTGTAGGCGTAAAAGCCAAGAACCAAGACCCCGACCACTCCTGCCATCGGAAAAACAATCCATTGCAAGTTGTTGATGATTTGGGCATTGTCACCTTTTGGCTGCCACGTATCTTGCGGTGCATTTGTAGCACAACCAGCAAGAACAACAAATCCAATGATCGTTGCAATTGAGTTACGAATGCGATGACTTGACGACTTCACGTTGTTCACGCTATCCATAGCCTTTTCTGAAGAGTGGGAGGAGACTGAGTGACTCACGGCACGACCAACTTGATTTCGCCAGTGGCACCAGGAACCGTGAATGAGTACGGCTCGCCTGCAAGGGCTGGCTTTGGAATCCTGAGGGTCATTACTTGTTCTTGGTTTTTGCCAGTGAGCTGTGAGCATGTTCCAACCTTTTCAACGACCCCAGTTTCAGCAACTTTGGCTGAGCCCAAGTTGACGACCAGGCGATGCTGCTCTTCATCAAGATTGCGAAACATAACAGAGGTTGCATTCGAGCGAGGAATAGTGATGGTGTCGACTTTCTTCGTCATACCAATAGCTTCTGCATACACCTTTCCGTCTTTTACAAAAATGGTGGCTGTCACTGCAGAACGCAATGACACTGTGTTGTTTGCAAGATGGTCGTAGTGCTTAGATTCTTCTCCACCGCATTCACGATGTGATGCGTCGTAATGATCTTCTTCTGCCGCAGCAGCAAGTTCATGACGTTCTCCTGACAAAGCAGCAAAAGTACCGGCGCCAGCAAGAGCAACAACTGCAAAGACCGCTACAACAACCGTGACAGCACCTTTCATGAATGGCTTCGAGGCAATGAGCACACCAATTGTAAAAATCACAGCTGCGACCGCGATGAAAATGATTGGTCCAGATTCTTTTGATACAGCAAGAACTACACGAGAAAAGAAGAAGGCGATAACACCAAGGCCGACAGCGGCAAGTCCTGGGTATTCGATTGCACTAATCGCGCGAGCGCGAGCGAATTCATTAAATTCACGATCTGACGAGGCACCGTCAGCCCAGTTGTGAATGGTCCATTCAACGCCGCCGCCAATGAGAACTGCAATACCGAGAATGAATACCACCGACACTGTTGCTAGACCAGTAAGAACGAGGGCAGCGCCGAGTGCAAACACAATTGGCCAGAACGATGGTGGACCAGCGACGGCGTTAGCTGCAACTGCTTCTTCGTCTGTGTACACATCGCCATCACGAGTGAACAATGCCATTACGCCAATAAGGGCACCTGAAGTTGCAAGACCAAATAGTGCGACTGCTCCAAGGTCATTCGGGTTCACCAAGACCATGTACAAGATTGCGGCAATTAGTGACAAGCCAGTCAGACCGAAGAAATATTTTGAGCCAGGGGTAATCATCTTGACCTACTTCTGTACGTACACCACGAACCACACCACAGAAAACGCTGTAGTGAGGAAGTACCAATAAAACGCGTGAGCATTAATCACATCTGTGTCGTTGTCGCGACCACCAACAGATCGAAAGAAAGCCACAAGACTAAAAACCATTGCACCAACAACTAGCAACAACATCGTGCCGGTAATTGCATAGAACATTGTTTGAAACTGTCCGTCAGCGAGTCCGATATCCATCTGGCTATACACCGCAACCTGTGCATTCACAATGGCAAGTCCGATTACGAAGCAGATGGCCAAACCAAGAGAACGGTGAGGTGCGTCATCTCGCTTTGCTGAATACGCAGCCCACTGTGCCATTAACGCACCGACTGGGAAAGTAATGAGCATGACGTTGGCTGCAACTTCGGGAATTGTGATTCCGGCTGGCATCCAGTCTTTGATGATTTTCAGACCATCTAATGAGGTACGTGTTGGTGCGCCGGCACGAAACTTCAACCACATTCCAACCATTCCAATGATGAGCATGAATGCAGACGCAGAAGCCATAGCCGTTGCAACAAGAATTTGTCGCCGTGGCGCCTGTGCGGGTGCTGCTGGTAGTGCAATGGTCATGCCGATGCCTCCTGTGAAACTGATGCGCCATTTCGTACTGCATCAATAAGTAGCGCGACAAAGCCAACAACCGTGAGAACAATGAGAGCGTGTCCGAGGCCGGTAAGAATATTCCAGAGCGCTATAGGTCCGCCGTAGTCAAAACCCATAACGATGTTTGCTGGTTGATCTGCAAACCCAGCGATGTACAGCGGGAAGCTAGCCAAGATTGTTCCGAGTAAGCCGATTAATGCCAAACCAAGAAGTTTTGTGTTGTCAATGGCGCGTCCCCACAAGAGTGGAGCCCAATGACTGAGAGCGCCCAAAGCACTCAAAAGGCCGCCATACACCAGATACAAAACGGTGCCTTCAGAAAACACAGTGCCATCAAGTGAAGCTGGCTTCAAGTTGTACAAACCATTTCCGAGCACACCAACAATAATCATGAGTGCACCGAGCAAAGACAAAGCGAACGATGCAGTTATTCGAGGTGTACCCACCTTCAGACACAAGAGTGAGAGAAGAACAACGATAAGCATTCCGAGCAATGGCAAACCATTGAACAAGGAATGCAACAAGGTGCTCTTCACTTTGTCTGAGTTTGTTCCGGCCCAGTCAAGGATGTGCGCACTCTGCGTAACAGCACCAAGGACAGCTGTTGAAATAATCGCTAAACCAGCAAGAACTATTGGGCGAAGGGGTTGTTCTGTACGGGCTGTAATTGGAGCAACTTCCGCGAGAACTCCGAGTGCCATGATGACGAACACAAATGTCATTGGCTGAGACAAGGACCAACCCAAGAAAGAGTCAATTCCTTTGTTGCCACCAAAAATCAATTTTGCGTATGTGTGATCAACGTAGACATAGATGACTGTGCCGATCATGACTGGCAAGCTCAGTAATGTTGCAATCGAGCCAACAAGTGCAGACCACGAAAAAACTGGGATGCGATCAAGTGTCATTCCCGGCGCACGTGCAGTAAGAACTGATGTCGCCACGCAGAGACTTCCAGCAAGAAGACCAACCGCTGCAAGCGCAACGCCCAACAAGTACAAATCAACAAGATCGGTTGCGCCGCCACCGGGACCACCGTTTCCAATGATCGAGATGACAACCATCAATGCACCAAAGAGCCACGCCCAGAAACCAAATTGTGCGACTCGTGGAAAAGCCACGGCGCGTGCGCCAAGTTGCGTGGGAACAACAGCAATTGCAATTCCTACGAAAAGTGGAGCAAGAACACCAAGGACAAGGGCGAACTGATACAACGCAAACATCTGTGGAGTTGCGTCACCGTGAAAGATCTGCATGTGAGCTGGGCTCATGCGTTCGAGACCAAAGAGCAAACCAAGCACTGCTGCAAGGACGGTGCTCAACAATGAGGTCCCGATAAACAGCCGTCCAATTTTTTTATGATCACTGCTCGTGATCCAATGGCCGACGGAGACGACAAAAGCAGAGCCTGCGCCCAGTGCATGTGTCGATGCGCCCACGTGAGTGTCGATAATGGTCATTTTCCGATGGTCTCCCGGATACACACCTTCAGTTCTTGTGAACTGTCGGAGCGAGTGCGCCTAGATGTAACGAAACAACACTACCCATCGCCCTCCCACAGACGGTAAATCCTCGGCGGATTGACACTTCGTGCGATTGCGCTTTTTAGCGAATAAAGACATCAACGGTCAAGGCGATGAACAGGAGCGAGATATACGAGATCGAAAAGGAAAAAAGACGCATGGAAGCGCTCGGACTATCCGATTTTCCAAGTGCGATTGTGCCCCATACAAAAGCCACGCCTAACACCAATGCAGAGACCCCGTAGACCCATCCCATGTTGGCTACGGGAACGATGATGAGAGAGCTTGCCAAGAGAGCAACGGTGTATCGAACCATGGCCGCAATGACCTTTTCGTGGGACACCACGGATGGCAACATCGGCACGCCGGCCGCCGTGTAGTCGTCATTGTGCTTAATAGCCAGGGCCCAAAAGTGCGGTGGGGTCCACAAGAAAATGACCAGGAAAAGCAACCACGGAGTCCAACTGAGTGAATTAGTGACCGCTGCCCAGCCCACAAGGACAGGAACAGCGCCCGCAGCCCCACCAATCACGATGTTTTGCTTGCTGGTGCGCTTCAGCCAGAGGGAATAGACAAAGACGTAAAAAAGGGTGGCCGATAGCGCCAAAATGCCTGAAAGTAGGTTGGTTCCCGCCCAAAGAACCAAAAAAGCCACGATTTCGAGCGAAATTGCGAAAATTAGCCCGTTTCGCGGCGAAATGAGGCCCGTCACCAGTGGCCGATTCTTGGTGCGCTCCATCAACGCATCAATATCGCGGTCGATGTACATGTTGATGGCGTTTGCGCCACCAGCGGCCAACGTGCCACCAACCATCGTGACCACCATCAGCCACAGGCTTGGCCAGCCATCATTGGCAACGACCATGGTGGGGATTGTGGTGATCAACAGCAATTCAATAATGCGCGGCTTCGTGAGCGCGATATAGCCAGCCACAACAGAAGTGGGGATACGCCCAGACTCATGGCCAGGTCGGCGCGTCAGGCGTGACGGGACAAAAGGGCGAACGTTGATAGGCACAGCACCCCATCGTATTGGTGGGTAGGCAACATCGCCTATTCACCAGCAGAATGAATGTGTGATTTTCATCGCCCCATCCGGGAGCCAGCAAACTGAAGTGGCAGAGCCCTCTGTTGACTTCGCCACGGATGAAGTCGTCGACCTCCAGGTTCCCTGGGTTGTCATCGTGTGGAATGACCCCATCAATCTGATGTCGTACGTGTCATTTGTTTTGCAAAAACTTTTTGGATACCCCAAAGCACAAGCTGACATTCTGATGATGGATGTTCATGAAAAGGGTCGCGCCGTTGTTTCGAACGGCCCGCGCGAAAAAGCAGAGATCGATGTTTTTCGACTTCACGAACATGGTTTGTGGGCAACGATGCAGCAAGACACATGAAGCGCCGTAAACGCGACGGGCCAGTCATTGCTGTCGAAAATGACATGTTCGAGATCACACTGTCGACAGATGACAGGTCAACACTGCTGAGCTTTGTTAATCAGTTATCAGAAATATTGGCAATGGGCCCAGATGATCCACGGTTACGCCGACTATTTCCCACCGCGTATCATGAGAATCCCGCACACGATGCTGAATACCAGGGCTACATGCGTGACGAACTCACCCAGTCGCGGGCAGCGTCGATTGTGGTTATGACAAAAGTTCTTGAATCAACTGAACTCATCACCGCAAGCCAACTTCACGCGTTTATGACAGTCCTAAATAATCTGCGCCTTGTTCTTGGCACCTTGCTCGATGTGAGCGAAGATGATTTTGAGGACGACATCGACGAAGATAACCCCGCCTTTGGCCAGTGGCAGCTCTACGGATATTTGGGCTGGCTCCTCGAATGGACAATCTCTGCCCTTTCAGGTGAGGACAATTGATATCGGGGGCGTATTGTTGACTGGCTCCTGATAGCGTCACATTGCTCTCAACCGGAGTCGTCCAAGCCCCCATCGTCTAGCGGCCTAGGACACCACCCTTTCAAGGTGGCGGCACGGGTTCGAATCCCGTTGGGGGTGCAATATAGACCTGTGGTTTCCACAAGGTCCCGTGGTGAAGCTGGAGTTCACGCCGGCCTGTCAAGCCGGAGGTCGCGGGTTCGAGTCCCGTCGGGACCGCCATTATTGGCGGTATTTTCCGTCAATAAGACGGTGGTGCAAGCCACCGTCTGGTTCGGCAGTAGCCGGACCGCCAATGGTCGAGTAGCTCAGTTGGCAGAGCACACGCCTGAAAAGCGTGGGGTCACCGGATCGACGCCGGTCTCGACCACCATTTGAAATAGGTGTTGCGTTACAAATCGTTACGCAAACGCACCAATGCTTCTTGGGCAACTGTTGCCACATGTGTTCCGTCTTCGGCAAACACATACCCAAAACTCACACCTCTGTTTGAGGTGTATGAGTGACAGTTCATTTCGAACAAATGCCATTGGCTTGCATCCACATCACGGTGAAACCAAATGGTGTGATCAAGACTCGCTGAGAAAAAAGCATCGAATCCATTGAAGTGCTTGGCCAATTCTGGCACCGCGAGCACTACCGATGCCGTTGGTAAGTCATCAGACAAATAGGCAAGCGCACACCGATTGAGAAGTTGATTGTCGCCAAAGTTCTCCAGTGTTCGATACCAGGTCATAATGCGCCCTGCTCCATCACGATGATCAGTGAATTTTGTATCGCGTGGAACTGGCCGTTCTTCTACATATTCAGAGAATGCTTGCGAATACGGAATCTCATCTGGCTTTGGAATATCAGTTGGCATTGACACTGTTGTAAGTGCAGGAGAAATTTCCAGCTTTTGAAAACTGGCTTCAAGATTCAAAATGGCACCGACAGATTGACGCGCAACAACACGTCGTGTCACAAAGCTTCTGCCATCACGAATACGATCCACTTCATATCGCACCGTTGCAGCATTGTCACCGCGACGAATGAAATAAGCACGCAACGAATGTGGCAGATATTCAGGGTCAACCGTGTGAGCAGCGGCGTGTAACGCCTGGGTCACGATATGGCCGCCGTACAAACCACCCCATGGATACGGGTGGCCTTCGCCAACCAACACGTCATTGCCGTGTGGTTCTAAT
>SHUR01000019.1 GCA_009694565.1 Ilumatobacteraceae bacterium
AAACACAATGGGGTCTTTTGCCATCGTGCGAATATCTGCTTGTGTAATGAGATCTGGGCCACTGACGCCAACAAACACATCGGCGCCCCTCATGACGTCGCTGATTGTTCCCATTCGGCGTGAGGTGTTGGTGTGTTCAGCGAACCACTCTTTGGCCGAGTTCATTTCGCTACGGCCTGAGTAGATAGCACCGACACGGTCGCAACCAATGACATCGCCAACACCGGCGTTCAGCAAGATCTTGCCGATTGCAACACCAGCTGCACCGACACCTGCGATAACCACTGTGAGATCTTCCATCTTCTTGCCAGTGATCTTCAATGAGTTCCACAATGCTGCCAACGTGACAACTGCAGTTCCGTGCTGGTCGTCGTGGAAGACAGGAATATCAAGACTTGCGCGAAGACGCTCTTCGATTTCGAAACACTCAGGAGCTTTGATGTCTTCAAGGTTGATGCCGCCAAAGGTCGGAGCAATGCGTTGTACGAAATCGACTACTTCGTCAGCAGTGCGTGCATTGATACAGATTGGAAAGCCATTAACGCCACCGAACTCTTTGAACAAGAGCGCTTTGCCTTCCATTACTGGCATTGCACCTTCAGGACCAATGTCACCAAGACCAAGAACGGCCGTGCCGTTGCTGACAATGGCAACAGTGTTTTTTCGAATGGTGTATTTGTGAGACAACGACGGATCATTTTCAATTGCGGTACATACACGTGCAACACCTGGCGTGTACGCCATCGAGAGATCATCACGATCATTCACCGGCGCTGTGGTGATGACTTCAATCTTGCCCGCTTCATGCATGCGGAACGTGCGGTCCCACCAGTCAAGAACTGTGACGCCGTCAAGTTTCTGCACAGCAGCAACAACTATTTTTTGGTGCGCTTCATCACGACAATAAACGACAAGGCTGCGGCGAAGAACGGGGCCACGAACGTCGAAACCGTCGAGTGCGCCAATGTTGCCCCCGGCCTCGCCAATGGCGGCGCACAGCCGGCCAAGGGTGCCAGGCACATTGTCGAGTTGGCAGTCGAGAGCGATTGAAAATGCGGCGTTGGGGAGAACTGACATAAGACCTCATACGCTACGCACTAGCGGCCTCTCCGCCTCTGCTTTTCTCATGTCCATGGGAATTGGCCAACAAATGGGTCGAAGTGCAACGACTGTAGGGTGAGGGTTCGTGACGAATGCGAAAGACATACCCGTAGCCCATACTCCGCCTGGCGGGTACGGCACGACATTTCCACCACTGATACTTGGCGACTGCACCGAACCTTTGGCACCTGGTGCACCTGATCTACGTGGCATTTGGAAAACCATCAGTGCGACCCGTGGTGGAGAGCCCGTACCGACCGATGATCGCCTCATGAACTACACCGAACGCATCGAACAATGTGGTAATCGCATCGTTGATTGTGGTGGCGGCACTATTGCAGACGCTCGCGCAGACGGCACAGAAGAAAATGCTGTTCATGATGTATCAGTTTTTGACTACACCACACCAATTCACATAGTTGCCACCTTTGAAGACGGAGCGTTTGTCTTACGTCCCGTCGGCATGCCTGGAATCGAAGTCGTACGCAAACTGGACGAAGATGGCCACATGATTTGGACTCGTCCAGACATGGGTGGCGTTCGCGTTGTTCTCGAACGAGTTAGTCCTCCCCGATAGTTCATTATGTCCACTGTTCCTATTTCCATTCTTGATCTGGCATCTATTGGTGCCGGAGAATCACTGCGCGAGAGCCTTGAAGGTTGTGTTCAAGTGGCTCAAGCAGCAGAACGACTTGGATTTACGCGCGTTTGGTATGCAGAACATCACAACTCTGAAACCATTGCATCATCAGCACCAGCAGTTCTCATTGCCCATGTTGCAGCGAACACAAAAACAATTCGACTCGGTTCAGGCGGTGTCATGTTGCCGAACCACTCCCCTCTAGTGATAGCTGAACAATTCGGAACACTGGCTACGTTGCACCCAGGTCGTATTGATCTTGGCCTTGGTCGAGCACCGGGAACAGACCAAACGACAGTTAAGGCTTTGCGGCGTGACCCGCGAGCTGCTGAAACTTTTGCGCAGGATGTACAGGAACTTCAGGGGTTCCTTAGCGATACCTCGAGAGTCGCTGACGTCATTGCGACGCCTGGACGTGGCACGAACATCCCGCTGTACATCTTGGGGTCGTCTCTGTATGGCGCTCAACTTGCCGCGGTACTAGGTCTTCCCTATGCATTTGCTTCGCACTTTGCGCCTGCATCGCTTTTGGATGCGATTCGTATTTACCGCGAACGGTTTACACCTTCTGTGCAACTAGACAAGCCCTATGTGATTGCAAGCATGAGTGTGATTGCGGCCGACACTGAAGAATCTGCTTCAGCCCAATTTGAACGACGTAAGCGTTCATTTGCGCGTCGTATTTTTGGCCGACCTGGTCACCCATTAACGGACGAACAAGTTGATGCTGCATTGTTGTCACCACAGGCTTCATACCTTGACGAAGTGTTTAAGTATTCAGCAATCGGTACTGCGCCGACTATCAAAGCTCGTCTGGATGAATTTCAGTCGTTGACAAATGCAGATGAAATCATGACTGCGCATCATGCCGACAGCACTGCCTCACGCATTCGCTCAATTGAAATCTTGGCCGAAGTGGCCGGAGTGCTTATTCCCCAATAAGTTCTTTGCGCAATTCGCGCTTCAGGAACTTGCCACTTGCATTTCGAGGAATTGGCTCATCACGGAACCAGATCTTCGATGGAATCTTGTGCTTCGCAAGAGTTACACCGAGGAACGTGCGCAATTCATCTTCGCCAAGTGTTTTTCCTGAACGCAAAACCAACACCACTGCAACTTCTTCACCTAAACGCTCATCAGGGACACCAAATACAGCAGCTTCTGCAATTGATTCGTGATGATAAATAGCTGTTTCAACTTCGCTGCAGTACACGTTCTCTCCTCCACGCAGAACCATGTCTTTTGCGCGGTCAACAATGAATACAAAACCATCTTCGTCAATACGAGCGATGTCGCCTGTGTTTAGCCAACCATCTTGAATGCTCTCAGCATTGGCTTCTGGCCTGTTGAGATATCCCTTAATGACGACTGCACCTTTGACGCACAAAACGCCAACTGTGTCTGGACCAGAAGGAACATCGTTTCCATCTTCATCAACAAACTTTGCTTCAAGCGTTGGCACCAGCGGGCCACATGAAGCAGGTTTTGCAATAAGCCAACGAGCAGAGTTTGCCGTAATGATTCCGTGTGTTTCTGTCATGCCATAACCAGTTGATGGTGCACCGCCCTTCAAAGCACCAGCAATTTTGTGCACAAGGTCTGGCTGCAATGGTGCACCGCCACCGCCCATGCCTTGCAAGGAGGATGTATCGCGAGTCTCCCAATCCGGGTGCAACAACAATTCACGACTCATAGTTGGAACACCAGACAAAGTGGTGACACGTTCACGTTCAATTAGTTCAAGCGCACGGCCCGGTTCCCACTTGTATGTGAGAACTAGTTTCGCACCCATCACAGTTGCAGGATGCAAAATGCAGTTACATGCAGTCACATGAAACAGCGGCGTTGGCGCCATGAATGCAGCTGGATATGCCGATGGCGTAGTTGTGGGGGCAGGAATATCACCAGCTGCAATGCCTTTTGCTTCTGCCGAGTTCGTCGCCATTGTCATTGTGAGCATGTTGAAGATGTTCGATACAGATCCGCGATGCGTTAACTGCGCGCCCTTGGGAAACCCCGTGGTGCCTGATGTGTAAAAAATAGTGACATCGTCATCAGTATCAATATCTACGGTCGGCAACACACCAGGGTCAGCCATTGCAAGAACATCTGCCCAACGGTCACTGCCAGCAGGCAATGCCCGATCGGTGCGGACGCCGAGAATATGAAGCGCTGGCGGATTCGCAATTTGTTCGAACCGCTCAAGGCGCTCGTCGTCGGCAATCAATACAACTGGTGCACTGTCATTGAGTGCGTATTCCATTTCAGGAGTTGTCCACCAAGCATTCATTCCAACGACTGCAGCACCTACTGACAAGGTTGCCCAATAGCCAACAACCCATTCCGGGTAGTTACGCATCGCAAGCGCAACGCGAGTTCCTGGCGTGACGCCGTGTTCAACTAAGTATTGCGCGAGCTTGCGCACCTGTGAATGAATATCTGCATACGTGTAACGCTCGTCTTCGTAGACGATGTAGTCCTTGTCTGCATGAGCAATGGAGTTCTCCCAAACCACTCGCATGGTGGGTGGGGCAGAAACGAACGTCTTCATGGTTACACCACGAACCTCGGTCATGGTTGTGGCAAAAGGGGACCCTGGCGCATCTAGTTCGGCACGGGCTGCATGGTAATGGTTGATCATGCTCACATCTTTGTATGGAGTGACCTTTGTCTCATAATTGGACACCAGCCCTATCGTGGACTCGTGAGCAATTACGAAGAAATTGATGCCGGCGAGACTGTCTGGCGATTTGACCGTGATTTCCTTGCTTCCAACTGGACTTGTATCTGGGGCAAGGGCTGCAAAGGAATCAACGCCACAGCCGATGAAACCCTTGGGCACGGCTGTTGTTCGCTTGGGGCAGAACTAGACGGAATCGATGAAGCTCGCAATCTGTCTGCTGCTGCTGCCACTATTCCGGCCCACCTCTTTCAATTTCATGCTGAGGCAAACACAGGCACTGTGTTCGCAGATGAGTCCTTCTCTGCAACGCGAGTCATAGACGGTGCGTGCATTTTCCACAACCGCAACGGCTTTGAAGGCGGTGAGGGGTGCGCATTGCATTTGGCAGCTGAGCACTTTGATGAATCACCCATTGATTGGAAACCATCAGTGTGTTGGCAGTTACCAATCAAGATTGATTGGGAAATGCGTGACGACAATGTGGAAGTTGCCACGGTGCGCAGATGGTCGCGAGCCGACTGGGGCGACCATGGCACCAAAATGGCGTGGTGCTGCACAGAAGGAACCGATGCCTATATCAGTGGCTCATCTGTTCTCGACAGCTTGGGCGATGAGCTCTCAGAGATTGTCGGCACCGAAGTCCTCGTGCAGTTGAGAAATCGGCTGAAGTAGCCCTACTCGATCTCTGTGACCAAGATTCTTCAGAATGTCCCTACCTAACGGTAGGTAGGGACATATCCTGTTGGGGTGAGTATCGAATCACCAACCATGCCAGCCCCTCGGGAAAATTCTCTTAATGACGTGCGCGCCATCGTGCCGGCCGTTTGTTACGAACGTTCCCGTTTGCGCGCAACACGTGCCCTCGTTCAAGCAACTGTGTTGTACGCAGTTCCTACAGTCGCGTTAGTCATGACTAACACGTGGTGGGCGGTTGGTGTCTGGTGGCTTCTCGCTGGTCTTGCAGTGTCAGGACTTTTTGTTTTAGGTCACGACGCATCACACAATGCACTTCTTGATTCGCGTAAGGCGAATCGCATCATTGCTCAAATTTGCATGGGCCCAAGTGTGCATGTTGAATCTGCATGGGATCTCGGGCACAACCGTATTCATCACGGTTACACCACTCGTCAAGGTTTTGACTTTGTCTGGCAGCCACTCACTGTTGCTGATTACGAAGCGCTTACCGGAATGCAAAAACTTCGTCATCGTCTTGAATGGTCGTGTCTCGGTTCTGGAGCCTATTTCCTGCGTGAAGTGTGGTGGCTAAAGATGTGGCGCTTCAATGCGCCCGGCAAGCGTCACGATGCAATCGTGCGCGACAAAATCACATTGAGTTCAGTTCTGCTTGTAGCTATTGCAGGCACAGTTGTCCTCGGCGCATTTTCCGGCGGCCTTGCCACAGCCATCTGGATGCCAATCAAGGTGTTGGTTGTTCCCTTCTTGCTGTTCACTCAAATCATCGGCTGGACTGTCTATGTTCACCACGTGGCGCCCGACATTCGTTGGTGGACTCGCAAAGAGTGGACCCAGTTCAACGGACAGATGGAATCGACCACAGTTCTTCACACGCCACGCATCATTAACTATCTCTGGTTTCACAATATTTTTGTACATGTGCCCCATCACGTTGATGCTCGTATTCCATTTCACAAGTTGCCACTGGCAGCCGCTGCAATTGCTGAGGCTTTCCCCGACACCGTGCGTTACTCAAAGTATTCGCTAAAGGAATACCTGCAAGCAACAAAGACCTGCAAGTTGTACGACTTTGAAGCGGCAACCTGGTTGCCGTACCCCACATCTTCTCGTTAGGCCTCTTGCCATGCTCGTGGCGATGTCTATAGGAGTTTGTCCCTTAGGGCAGTAGTGTTGCCTTCCTGTGGGATCAGACAAATCAGCCGACATCGACTCGGTAGAGGGCGCTAAGCGCAATGCAGAGGCAGCATCTGAACAGACAACTAACCAATCTCATAATCATGAGCCAGATGGTGAGCACAGCCACTCAAAAACAGGAACTGCTGCCCTAGCTCTCGGTGCGCTCGGCGTCGTGTACGGAGACATTGGTACGAGCCCTCTGTATTCATTTAAAGAAGCATTTACAGAGAAATCACACACGATGACAGTTGACACCATCAATGTCTATGGAATTTGTTCGTTGGCATTCTGGGCGCTCGTCATCATCATTTCGGTGAAGTACCTCTTGCTTGTCATGCGCGCGGACAACAAAGGTGAAGGCGGCATCTTGGCTTTAACTGCCCTCGTGATGCCGAAACGTAACCCCAATGTCACCAAGGTAGGTTTGCTCGTTTCTCTCGGCGTGTTTGGTACTGCGCTTCTCTACGGAGATGGAATCATTACGCCAGCAATTTCGGTGTTGAGTGCCGTGGAGGGTCTTGAAGAAGTATCTCCCTCTTTTGCTTCGTGGGTTCTTCCTATTGCCATCGTCATTTTGCTTGGCTTATTCATGGTGCAAAGCCGAGGCACAGGAGCCGTGGGCAAAGTATTCGGACCAATCATGGTCGTGTGGTTTGCCACATTGGCTCTTCTCGGTTTGTCAAAAATCATTCCTGAACCTGGAATCATTTCGTCAGTTAACCCCATATATGCAATTCGATACTTCACACATGAATCTGGCAAAGCGTTCTTGTCGCTTGGGTCAATATTTCTAGTCGTTACAGGCGGCGAAGCGTTATATGCCGACATGGGCCACTTTGGTCGTCGCCCCATCACTATTGGCTGGTACGCGATGGTACTGCCCGCGTTGCTATTGAATTATTGGGGTCAAGGAGCTTTTCTCTTGGCTAACCCAGAAGACATTGAAAGTGTCTTCTTCCGAATGGCTCCAGAACAACTTCTTATCCCCCTTGTTCTGCTCGCCACCTGCGCAACTGTCATCGCTTCTCAAGCCTTAATTTCTGGTGTGTTCTCTCTTACGGCTCAGGCGGTGCAGCTTGACTACCTGCCGCGAATTAAAATTCGCCACACGTCTCAGAGTCATTCCGGTCAAATTTACGTTCCACTCGTCAACTGGGGTCTCATGATTGCATGCATTGGATTAGTTGTCGGCTTCCGCACCTCAAGTAATTTGGCTGCCGCGTATGGCATCGCAGTCACCATGACAATGGCGATTACAACTCTCATCTTTTTCCGAGTGCTCACCGATCGCTGGAATTGGAGCCGATTGCGCGCATTTGCAATTTGTACTCCACTGTTCGTGATTGAACTCGGATTCCTCGGCGCGAACGTTGTGAAAATTCCACACGGTGGCTGGTTCGCACTTGCAGTCGGAATCATTCTGATGGTCCAGATGCAAACCTGGCGCCGTGGACGAATGCTTGTTGCTGATCGCATCCATCGTGGAGAACGTCCAATCGAAGAAGTTCTTGACGAAACTGAAGATGTAAAACGCGTCTCCGGTACAGCTGTTTTCTTGTTCAAGGACCTTGGCAAAGCACCGCCTGCACTTGTGAACAATCTGAAGCACAACAAGGTGCTCCACAAATGCACCCTCATTGTCGCAATTGAAACAGCAGAAGAACCTCGTGTGGCGCCAGACGATCGCGCCCACATCACCAAAGTTGCACCGGGAGTTTTCCAAGTACAAATAACATTTGGATTCATGGACGAACCAGATGTTCCAGCCGTTCTATCGAAGTTGTCTCACTTTGGTCTTGAGTACGACGCAGATGATGTCACCTACTTCCTCGGACATGAATCAATCGTCGCCGGCAAAGCGCCGGGAATGAACCCTCTGCAAGAGCACTTGTTCGTATGGCTTAATCGTGGTGCTGACAGTGCCGGCCGATTCTTTAATTTGCCGATAGACCGTGTGTTTGAAGTCGGATCACGCGTCGAAATTTAAAGAGCCAATTTGTCGGCAGGATAATTGTCGTACGACGCCTTGAACACACCTTGATGTAGCAGCACCGTAGCTGCCAATACCCCGGATACCGGATCGGTGATTGATGTGCGAGTCCAATAACTCTCGACACGACGACTTTGGCCGATGCCCACTATTTCGTGCACCAATTCATATTCTGCATCAACAAATAGCGGGCCATTAATGACGCGAATCTCCAGATCAATGAATAACCCAACCGCAGGGCCACGCACTTTGCCAACTCCCCCAACTTTGTGTGCAAGGACACTGACCATTTCTGTAGGGATCACAGCCCGACCCCACGGCGATTGTGCAGCGGTCTCAGATGCGTACCACGGCGACGGTTCAGTAATCATTTGCAACTTGTCATTCAGAGAAAATGGATACAGATGACCGTTGCTTTCTGTAAATGACATTGATACTCGTTCTGGCGCACTCTTATCTCCCACGCGCAGTTGATCAATGATGAACAACTCACCTGGTTCTTTCATGGCACCTAGCCTGCGGTCTAGTTCTGTCTCTGGGTGCTGTGGGCCAAGCGTCATGGTGCCAGACAACACAGAATTACCATCAGACTTAACAGCGCCGATACGCGCCGATGTAGCCGATATGCGAGTCGTTGTTGCTTGCACTTCTTCGCCTTCGATCACCATGTTCTCGAAATGTGAACTGATGCAACCATGCTCGAACCATGCACTGCCCCACATGGCTACTCCCATCGGGTCAAATTGACTGAAGTGAGTTGGTCCTTCAATGGGTGCGCCAGGTAATCCCAACTTGTCGGCCGTGGCATCGTCATGCACGCTTGTGTGGCCGTCATATTCCTGGTCAGCCAACATTTGGCGCGGGGCGCGAAACGGGCCAGCCAATGTCAGTTCATTATCAAAAGCGAAATTTCCCATGACACAGTGTCGCACCCAGCAATAGACGAAACAGAATTAGACGAAGTGCTGCAAACTCGTCGATGTAATTTGGGTTGAAATTGCCTTACCTGTGGAGTCCTTGACCACGAATGAGTACCCCTTATTGAATACGGTGATGAACTTGTTGCTGCCTTTTTTGCCGGTCATTGATTTAAGCAACTTCAACTTGCCGTTTACTTTTCTGTAAATCGTAATTTTTTGTCCCTTAACCAGCATCACTGTGATAGTGGCCTTAGTTACATTGACGGTGGTTCGTACATAATTTTTCAAAACTGATGTTGAAGCGGAAGAATCAGACGTGGAACCAGATGAGGAACTGGAAGAATTATTGTTCTGCGTCAGCACCGCTAAATTCTGAGCTGCAAGCGTATTCTTTACGGAATATATCGGATTAGAAAATGTCATGTTCGGAACAGAGACAACTATTCCCTCCACAGGGACAGACACTGCCTCTGCTTTAAAGACCGGCGTCGTTGTCCCTTCCTTTGTTTCAGAACGTTGCACTGACATTTTCTCAGCTATCTGGGCCAATGTCGTGGTGCTCTTTCCATCTCCAAAACATTTAGTAGCGACATCTTTCGTAATGAATGTCTTTAATGAGCCACTGTTCACCTCGCCAGAAAATTTCAAGTGTGGCGTATTGGTGATAGAAATTTTTAGTTCTGGAGAATTAGAGTCGCCAAACGAACCACTCGGTGGGCTGCCAGAACCACTATATGTACTTCCAGACGAACCACTTGGTGGACTCGCGCAGTTCATTGAGATAGTGAAACCATTGACATTGGCTCCCACCCACAAACCTTTTTGCCACAATTGTTGTTCGTTCAAAGCTGCAGGTGAATAAGATAAGTGTTGGATAACAGTTGCCACATAATCAACATCGGCTTTCTCAAACGAACATTGCTCTAGAACGCCCTTACATTCGGGATGCCGGGCAAGAACACCGTCCTTACTATCAAAATTTAATTTGGAAACAGGTGCAGCCTTCGTAACAATCACTGCTGCACCAGAGCTTTCTGAATAACTAATCATGTCGGAATACCCTTGAGCCGACATGTAAGCATCACCCGGCTTTGCTGGAAGCGTGACTTTGAACTGCAGACCAGGAACGAGACCTGCGCTACCCATGTCAGGCGCCGCGCTTGTTCGGATAATAAACCAGTACATGTCAGAATTCCGGCACACACTTGTCTGCCACTGCGTGGCGCTTGCCGATTGATACGTCGCTCCACTGTCAATCGAAAATTCAAGAGTGGGTTTTGTCCACGACCAACTACCGCTGCTGGCATCAATTCCCGTGCAGCTTCCTGCGTCGGCCGCACGGAGACCATCTCCCGCTGCAGCGACTGATGCCCTACCATCTGCATAAACAGAAGATGCGCCAAGACTCACAACGGACCCAACCACAACCGCAGTAGTGCTTAACACCCGCGTCACACAGGATAAAAAATGATTCATCTCACCCCCTTTAATGACCGTAATCTCATTGAGTCGGTATTGCCAGCAATTTGTGCCTAAGGTTTGAAATATGCCAATAGCTGGGATGACCGTCGTTGATTCCCATGTGCACCTTTTGCCAGGTCGCCTCGGAGAGAAGGTGCGTGCCTTCTTTGATGCTAGAGAGAGCGCCATATTCACACTCGCCTACCCCAATGATCATCCAGTCATTATTGCCACATTGGCGAGTGAAGGTGTTGACGCCGTCTGGTCGTTGCCCTATGCACATAAACCTGGCGTAGCCGCAGGGCTCAATATTGCGTCAGCCGCAACTGTTACGCAGTTCGCGCGGTCACCCGTGCGAGTGATCGGTGGCTTAACAATTCACCCCGAAGATGAGAATCCAGTTGCAATTGTTCGCCACGCTGTTGACGTTCTCGGACTACGAGTATTGAAATTACATTGTTCTGTTGGAAATTTTGCAGTTGATGATGTGCGTTTACAGCCGGTGTTTGCGTTTGCGTCAGAACGCCACCTGCCCGCAGTGGTGCACCTTGGCCACAACGTGAATGGCCGCACTGACGCCGAAGAACTTCCCGCTATCGGCGAAGTTGCTGATCAGTTTCCCGGCATGCCCTTGATACTGGCCCATTGCGGTCATCATGCAGCCCCTGAAGCCATAGCGCTGATGGATTCGCACCCATCGCTGTACGCAGACCTAACCCCGGTTGTAACGGAACATCCAACAATTACGTCGGAACACATCACGCGTCACCCTGACCGAATCTTGTTTGGCTCTGATTGTCCGAATACAACACTCAGTGTGACTGCCTGCATTGCATGGCTCACAAACATGAACGTGCCGCGTGACGTGCTTGAAAAAATCTTAGGCGCTAACGCCCTTCGTCTTGTTGAGGCAGTAGTAACTACTTAGGCAAACGTTCTGCCCGCAAAGCAGACCTGCGCACCTTGCCTGCATCATCTCGAAGCGCAAAGTCAACGTATTCGAAGGTGCGTGGCACCTTGTAGATCACAAGGCGTTCGCCGAGGAAGGTCTTCAAATCTGCTTCGCTGATGTCTGAGGGGTCAGCTTCCACAATCGCGTGAATTACGTTGCCCTTGTCTTCATCGGGAAATCCGATAACGGCACACGACTTGATGGCCGGGTGTTCTTGAATTGCAGATTCAATTTCTGCTGGATAAATGTTTGCGCCGCCAGACAAAATCATGTCTGCTGCACGGTCTCCTAGGTACAGATACCCATCAGCATCGAGATACCCCATGTCGCCGAGTGATTCCCAGCCCCCTTCCAACGTACGCGCAACAGCTCCAACATATTTGTAGGTAGGCGTGTCGCGCAAACTACGCAGCCAGACTTCGCCCATTTCTCCTGCAGGAAGTTCCGCTCCGTCTTCATCTGTGATTTTCACTGTGCCGGGAATTGTTTTTCCAACCGAACCGCGATGTGCCAACCATTCATGGCCCGTAATCACTGTCGCCGTTTGTCCTTCGGTACCTGCATACAATTCGAAAATTCGCTCTGCACCCAACCAATCAATCCACTCTTGCTTTAACCATTCAGGACACGGCTCGGCTAAGTGCCACACCACTTGCAAACTGGAAAGGTCAAACGACAGTCGTTCGTCTTCTGGCAGTCGAGTAATGCGCTTCATCATGGTGGGCACCATGTACAGCACTGTGCCCTTGTACTTTTGAATCGCTTCCAATGTTCCCGTTGCATCGAAACGCGGCAACAGCACCACATGTAAACCGTTTAACCATGCCTGACAGCTCCATACAGCTGGACCATTGTGATACAGCGGCCCTGGCATCACTAGACAGCCACCCTTCTGCATCATCAGTGGCAACGGCGCTTCTGGGTCAAGCGCGGCAGGGTCTCCAGAGACAATAAGTTTCGGACGACCCGTGCTACCACCAGATGTTGGCGCTTTCCACGCCTTTGACAACACATATGGAAGATGAGATGCCTCTGCATCTGGTGCACGAAAGCCGGTTGGTACACATACTCGACCTGTGACGGAACCTTCTTCAACACCAATCACTGCTGATGAATTAGCCAATTCAATAATTGCGTCAAGCTCTCGTTGTGGAAGACGCGATGAAATGGGTTGCGGAGTGGCACCTAACCGCCACGCTGCGATGTACGCAATAAAAAAGTCAATGCTGTTCGGAACTGCAACTGTGACCATGTCGTCTTCACAAACACCATGTTCGTGCAAATATACAGCGAGATTGTAGCCAGCCTTTAACAACTCAACTCGCGACATAGTGTCACCCGCACAGGTAATCGCCGGAGCGAGCGGCGCTTCAGCAGCAAGGTCTTCTAGGCGTTGAATAAACGAAATCATGCAATGAGTTCTAGCCCATTACTAACGAGAAATCGCCACCGAAGAGCTACAGCGCGAGAGAGAGCAACGGCAGCGACGCAAACGAAATAAGTGTGCCGACTCCGACCATAAATGCAACTAGTTCGGCCGAGAGACCTGCACCCACCGCCACAACACCAGCAGTGACCATCGGCGGCGCAGCAGCCTGAAGGATTGATGTTGACCATGCGAGGTCGTGTGGTGAACCAATCAACACAGATACGACATAGACAAGCCCCGGTAGTACTGCCATCTTTGATATCAAACCAAACAACGCGGGCACCTGAACCGAACGACTGACATTCAAAGTGAAGCGCAAACCCAATGCGCACATTGCAACTGGCGCAACTGTTTTCCCAACGTCATCAAGAATCGGATATACATCGGCAGGAAGATTGATAACTCGAAATACAAGACTTGCAAGCAACGCCAGGAACGGCCCAAAGTGTGAGAGTCGATTCAGAATGGGTCGCCATCCGCTTTCACCAGCACCATAGGTACTTGCAATAAAGGAACCCCACAATGCAAGACTGACAAACGTACCAACTTGGTCGTATGCGATTGCAGATGCCAGGTGATCAGCGCCCAACAAACTCTCGACCATGCCGAGACCGAGAAAACTCGTGTTGCCAAGAACTCCAACAAGCAGCAATGCTCCCGTGATGGATCGATTCCATCTCAATATCCGAGATGCAGTCAGCACCGCAACGATTGAAGCGAACATCACAGACCATGCCACTGCAATTGGGAGAACTACATCGGCATCAAATGAAACTGTGCTGATCTTTGCGATGATCACTGCCGGAAGTGCTACCTGCAGCACGTACTTGTCAGCCCAAGCCGTTACAGCAACTGGCACTGGTCGAATAGTTCTTACAAGCCACCCCAGCAGAAAAGCACCAATGACTACAGCAAGCACTCGATGAAATCTACTAGCGAAGACCCTTCACAGTCATGATGATGGCAACCAAGAACACCACGGTGCTGATGATGTCAATAATTGCGACAGTTCGTGATTTAAGTCCCACCATTCCCGACAAAAGCAGGTGTCGCGAAATTGGTCGGATAGCTAAAAGTGCAACAACGCCTACTTTTTGAGCACGAGGATTCCACATCAGAATCTTTCGTGATATCCGAGACTTCATTGCGAACTCGCGTCCGCGACGCCGACCAAGATCAAACCAATGCCAATCAGTGATCGATAACCGAATCCCGATGAGCGTGACAAACAAGATGGGGTTTGTTCCGCCAGCTGCGAGTAAGAGAAATGGAAGACGAGGGCTGAGTAAAGATAAAACCAAAGGCGCTTTGAACAAGGCCGGGCTGAGAACTGTCCCAATCCCAGAGATGATTGAGATGGCCGAAATCGGCCTCAGGGCGCGCTCGCCAACAATTGTGCTGATCAGGGGGTGGATCCTCACAAGCACAATGTTGATATGACGAAATTACAAAACGGCAGTGTTTAGGTTTGCGGTACATGACTATTAGGTGAACCCTCGACATGATGTGACAAGTGGCCGTGTGAGACAATGAGCCATGACTACCCACAATGTCTCGTCACCCATTCTCGGAACTGTCTTCAAGATCTCTGTGAAACCGGGTGACACAGTGCGTGCCGATCGTGAAATCCTGATTCTGGAATCAATGAAGATGGAACACCCCGTTGAGGCAGGCGTTGAGGGAACAATCACAGCAGTGCTAGTGGCCGAAGGTGACACTATTGCTGCCGGCCAAGTGCTGGTGCACATCACACCAGGTGTAATTGCTGATGTCACCGCCACCGAGGCCTCGACCACTGCAACCGTTGGCGAACGGGCTGACCTTGCCCGATACCGCGATCGTCGTCACCTGACTACAGATGATGCTCGCCCAGAAGCAGTTGCCCGTCGTGCCACTAGGGGTCAACGTACCGCACGCGTCAACATTGCAGACCTTGTTGATGATGGTTCATTCATTGAGTACGGATCCTTTGCTGTCGCTGCGCAACGTCAGCGCAGAACCCTTGACGACCTGATTCGCAATACGCCTGGTGACGGACTTGTCGGAGGGCTTGCAACCGTTAATGGGTCCCTATTCGATGAAGATGCCTCACGAGTTGCTGTGGCGTCGTACGACTACACAGTTCTTGCCGGCACACAAGGTTCGCTAAATCACAAAAAGAAAGACCGACTGTTTGCTGTGGCAGAACAATTGCGTTTGCCATTCATCTTGTTTGCGGAAGGCGGCGGTGGACGTCCTGGTGACACAGACTCCCCCGGTGTTGCTGGCCTTGATTGCTTGGCCTTTGCATACTTTGCGCAATTGTCTGGCCTTGTACCAATCGTTGGCATAACGTCGGGCTATTGCTTTGCGGGCAATGCTGCATTGCTCGGATGTTGTGATGTGATTATCGCTACAGAGAATTCCAACATCGGCATGGCTGGTCCAGCCATGATTGAAGGCGGCGGACTCGGGCTCGTCAAGCCAACGGACATTGGCGATATCAATGTGCAAACAGCAAATGGTGTTGTTGATATTCGCGTTGCAAATGAAGAAGAAGCAGTCGCTGCAGCAAAGCAGTACTTGTCGTATTTTCAGGGTCCATTGTCAACATGGACCAGACACCCAGACGATGTCATGCGTGGGTTGATACCCGAACAACGCACACGCGTGTATGACGTGCGCACTGTGATTGATGCGCTGGCTGACATAGGAACAGCACTTGAACTGCGACCAACTTTCGGTATCGGTATTTTGACTGTATTCATGCGAGTTGAAGGTCGCGTAATAGGTGTCATTGCCAACAACCCCGCACACCTAGGCGGCGCGATTGATTCTGATTCATCAGACAAGGCTTCACGATTCATTCAACTCTGCGATGCATATGACATTCCGATTATCAGCTTGTGCGACACTCCAGGGTTCATGGTGGGCCCAGATGCTGAACAAACAGCCCAAGTGCGCCACTTCGGGCGCATGTTTGTTACGGCTGCCAGCATCACAGTGCCATGGATCACTGTTGTTTTGCGAAAGGGCTATGGTCTCGGGGCACAAGCAATGGCCGGCGGCAGTTTTCATGCGAACACGATGACTATCTCATGGCCAACTGGTGAGTTTGGCGGAATGGGTCTTGAGGGTGCAGTGCGGCTTGGTTACCGCAAAGAGTTAGAAGCAATTACTGATGAGGCAGAACGCGCAGCACTCGAAGCAAAGTTAATTGCAAGCGCATACGAACGCGGCAATGCATTGAACATGGCAAGCCATGTAGAGATTGATGATGTCATTGACCCCGCCGAAACAAGGGCACGCATTCTCTCAATTATTAGCCGAGGCACATCATGGCGTCAGCGCACGGGCAAAAAACGCCCCATGGTTGACACCTGGTAACTAAAATGCTGCGAGACCGTCGCGAAGCTGTTGTGCAAATCCTTCGTCCGTAATCACGTGTGCGTCAGGCGCAATCTTTTCGTGAATTGCTGCAGCGTTTGCTCTACCAACAACAGTGCCACCCAATGCCGTTAGTAGAGCACTCGTTGCTTCCACAACACGAGCCCCACCACCAGGTCCAGGTGTTGCGCCAATCACCATAGAGCGCTTACCAATGATCGGACCCTTCATAAACGGACGTGATGCCCAGTCGATGAGATTCTTTGTCGCCCCTGAGTACGAACCGCTGTATTCGGGGCCAGCAATGACGACGCCATCAGCTTCAGCGATGGCCGCACGCAATGCCGCAACAATTGGTGGCACCGTGTCGGCATCAAGATCTTGGTTATACATCGGCAATTCGGTGATATCGAACAACACAATATTGGTGCCTTCTGGCGCAAGTGCTGGAAGGGCCTTCAAAATACGGGTATTGAACGAATCGGCCCGCAACGAGCCGGAGAATGCAAGAAGAGTAGTCATGTGGTTTCTATGATATGGCGTCTGGCGTGAAACAATGAACACGTGACTATCTCACCTATTTTTGACCCATCAGCATGGCGCGAAGTGCCCGGCTTTTCATTCACCGACATCACGTATCACCGTGCAGTTGACCAAGGCACCGTTCGGGTGGCCTTTAATCGTCCTGAAGTGCGTAACGCCTTTCGACCACACACAGTTGATGAGCTGTACACGGCTCTCGACCATGCACGCATGACAACTGATGTCGGATGTGTGTTGCTGACAGGTAATGGCCCATCACCCAAAGATGGTGGCTGGGCATTTTGTAGCGGAGGCGACCAACGCATTCGAGGTAAAGATGGCTACAAGTACGCAGATGGCGATACGCAAGACACCGTTGATCGCGGCAGGTCCGGTCGCTTACATATTTTGGAAGTGCAACGCCTTATTCGCTTTATGCCAAAAGTTGTGATTTGCGTGGTGCCGGGTTGGGCAGCCGGTGGTGGACACAGCTTGCATGTGGTGTCAGACCTCACACTTGCTAGCCGCGAACATGCACGCTTCAAACAAACCGATGCCGATGTTGCATCGTTTGATGGTGGATACGGTTCTGCCTACCTTGCAAAGATGGTCGGTCAGAAGTTTGCTCGTGAAATTTTCTTCTTGGGTCGCGAATACTCAGCAGATGACATGAAGGCCATGGGTGCCGTGAACGAAGTAGTGGCTCATGGAGATCTTGAAAAAGTAGCACTTGAATGGGCGAAAGAAATCAATGGTAAGAGCCCAACAGCACAACGCATGTTGAAGTTTGCATTCAACCTTGTTGACGACGGTCTTGTTGGTCAGCAAATCTTTGCTGGCGAAGCAACTCGCCTTGCATACGGCACGGACGAAGCAGATGAAGGGCGCGAATCTTTCTTAGAGAAGCGCACACCTGACTGGTCGCCGTTCCCGTGGTACTACTAATTCGCATCAACCGATGATTATTTACGTCACTGATGGGTCTGACCCACGGTTAGACCCCTTTCGATGGCGCGACAGACAATTAGCAAGCAAGTTGGAACGACTTGATGCAGTGGGTGCTGGCATGTTTGTTGCCGAGGGCGACCTAGTAGTTGAACGAGCAATCGAATTGCACTACGAAGCAGTTGTGCTGTTGTGCGACGAACCAACTGGTATTCGACTGTCTGAATCGGTTGGTGAATCTGTTCAGGTGTTTATCGGTTCAGAACAACTGCGTGGCGACGTGACCGGTCTTGGTGTCCCCTTGCGCGCAACTGGACTATTTCGCAGACCCGCCTTGGTATCGGCGCACGAGGTTCTGTCTCGCGCAACCCGTGTTGTTGTGGCAGAAGAGATTGATAACCCCACAAACTTGGGAGCAATCGTGCGCAGTGCCGTAGCGCTCGGGTGGGATGCCATTGTGCTGTCTGCAGGCAGTGCAGACCCGTTAGCCCGCAGAGCATTACGCGTATCAATGGGGTCAGGACTGTCGGTTCCCTTTGTTCGATTATCTCAAGACGAGAGCCTCGGAAAGTTATTGCAGCAACATAACTTCGTGTCGTATGCCATGACGCCTGACGTAACTGCCACGTCACTTTCATCGATCACCGTTGCGCCAGGACAAAAGACTGCGTTACTTCTTGGCAGTGAACGAGACGGGTTGGAACAGGACACCATGACAGCCGCAACTCATATTGTTCGCATTCCGATGCACGGTGGAATTGACTCACTCAACGTTGGAGCCGCAGCGGCCATAGCCATGCATGCACTTGGACCTGATTCACATCACGTCTAACTAAACGTTGCGCATTGCCTCGGCTGTATTAACCATGTAGTGAGCAAGCTCTGTCGTGACATGCTCTCGATACGTCTCATCAATCTCAGTAATGGTCTGCTCTATGGCTGCAGCCATGTGCATCAACCAATGATCGCGTTCTGATGCTCCGATAACAAATGGTGCATGTCGCATGCGAAGCCGTGGGTGGCCCCGTTCCTGCATATATGTATCTGGTCCGCCCCAGTATTGAATGAGAAATAGCGCCAGGCGTTGACGCGCTCCCGTGGTCACGCTTCCTTCCGGATACAGCGGCAATAACACCTGGTCGGTTTCTATGCCATCGTAAAAAGCATCGACTAGGTGAACGAAGAAATCGGGACCCGCAATCTCATACAGCGACTTATCGCCCGAAATGTCAGACATGAGTTAGAAAAACTCTGGTTCTTCCCAACCTGGAAAAATGCTCGGCAGTCCACCGCTCACCTTGTCTGGGTACACAGCAACCCGTTTTTCCAAGAAGCTAACAACACCTTCTTTTGAGTCAGCACTGCGCCCACGTTGTTGAATGCCACGTGAGTCTGTGCGATGCGCTTCCATTGGGTGAGATGCACCCAACATGTGCCACAACATTTTTCGCGACATTGCAACAGAGACAGGAGCTGTGTTGTCGGCGATTTCGCGGGCAATAGCAACGGCTGCAGCCATTAGGTCATCCGCTGCGTGCACGCTGCGTACTAATCCTCCTGCCAAGGCCTCAGATGCTGGGAAGACTCGACCAGTAAATACCCATTCTGTTGCTTGGGAGATTCCGACAAGGCGTGGCAAGAAATATGACGAGCAGGCTTCAGGCACAATTCCACGCTTTGCAAAGACGAAACCAAATTTTGCAGTGTCGCTCGCAAGACGGAAGTCCATCGGCAGGGTCATCGTGACGCCTACTCCAACTGCTGGGCCGTTGATAACACCAATCACAGGCTTCAAACTTTCGTAGATACGTAATGACACGAGACCGCCACCATCGCGCGGTACGCCTTGCTTTGTCTGCACATCACTACCGCCCTTAGCGAAAGTGTCTCCACCCGATGAAAGGTCCGCTCCTGCACAAAAGGCGCGACCAGCGCCTGTGAAGATGACCACTTTGACATTGTCATCAGC
>SHUR01000020.1 GCA_009694565.1 Ilumatobacteraceae bacterium
TCCCATGAGTGTTCGTCATGGCGCGTGTAGCGCTGTGGCACTTTCACAACACCAAGAGTGTCAACGTTGATGGTGATTATCTGCAGATCAGCTGTGTGGCCAACGTGTAATGGCAAACGATGCGTGATGATGGAATTGGTAAACGGAGTACCTGCAAAGTCGATATCAACGCAACCGTCTAGTTCTGTGCGGTGTTCACCATTCATTTCGCCCCACTGGCCATGACCGTCTGTTGCAAGCCATAAGTCGGGTTCTGGTAAATCGCGAAACAGCAACATCTGTTGCACTACCCACGAAGCTGACATACGTACAACGGCGACTGCCTTGTCAGCGAGTAGTCCGATTTCTGCAGTCCAGCCTTCGTTTTCCCAACGCAAGTCAACAGAACTTCCAGGCGAGCCATCCCACCGAGTCCATGCGGCCTGATGCCCTGAAGCAGACGGGGCCTTGTACAACGACATGTAATAGGTATATCGCAGGAATGGACTGAAAAGTGGTGGGTGCCTCGGTTCACAGGTACCGTTTCGCCCATGACTCCACTGCACGACGTTCGCGCCATGGTGCTGGCCCGTTGTGCGGTTGCCGCCCCTGTGCGTGTTGCGCGAGCAGATGCAGCCAATTGCATTGTTGCGCAAGATGTTGTGGCAACTGAACAAGTGCCACCGTTTGCTAACACCGCGGTTGATGGTTACGCCGTGCGATCAATAGATGTTGCAAATGTTCCCGTTGAGTTGCGCGTCATTGGTGAGCTTGCTGCTGGTGCAGCACCGACTGTTTCGGTAACGCCAGGTACTGCGATTCGCATTATGACGGGCGCACCAATTCCTGAAGGATGCGATGCCATTGTGATGGTGGAAGATACCGAACGTGTTGGCACTGACGGCGTGAACATTCTGAAATCAGTTCCTGCTGGCTCTGCGATTCGTGCAGCAGGTTCTGACGTCGCTAAGGGTGCCACCGTTGTCACAGCCGGTATGCGTGTGACGCCGATGATTGAAGGCGTGTTAGCCAGTATCAATGCCACACATGTTCTGGTGTACCCGCGCGTAAAGGTTGGAGTCATTTCAACCGGTGATGAATTAGTCGATGATGGTTCACCACTAAAAGTCGGGCAGATTCGTGAATCAAATCGAACCATGCTTGTGCGCATTGTGGAAGAAGCAGGGGCAACAGCGATTGACCTTGGCATTATTCGTGACAATGAAGAAGAACTGGAAGCAGCATTGCGTAATGCGGTGAGTGCCGGCGAATGCGACGCTCTTGTAACAAGTGGTGGTGTCAGCATGGGCGACTACGACATCGTGAAAGCGGTGTTGTCACGCATCGCAGATATGAATTGGGTGCAAGTGGCAATGAAGCCTGCAAAGCCATTTGCTTTTGGCACTCTTAAGAATCCTTCTGGAGTGCAGATTCCAATTTTTGGTTTGCCAGGAAATCCTGTGTCGTCGTTGGTCAGTTTTGAACTTCTTGCTCGACCCGCATTGCGCACCATGATGGGCTTTGGTGCTACGGCACATCGTCCAGAAGTGTTGGCAATTACTGATGATGCGGTGAATCGTAAGCCTGACGGCAAGGTCTATTTTGATCGTGTGCATGCATCATGGGGTTCTGATGGACGTGTGCACGTCAGTCGTAGGAACGAGCAGGGAAGCCATCAGTTGGCTACTACGGCTGTTGCGAATGCATTAATGGCAGTTCCAGACGGCTTCGGGTTATCAGCGGGGGACAACGTGACGGTCACATTCCTTGGTGCTGATGCTGGGCCAACGGCTGCCAAGTAGTCAGACCTTGATTACTGCGTAGGATTGTTTCATGGATCTTGTTGACAGCTTCGGGCGCGTGGTTCGTGACCTTCGTATCTCTGTCACTGACCGCTGCAACTTCCGCTGCACGTATTGCATGCCAGAAGAAGGCCTGAAATGGCTAGACCGTTCTGAAGTACTGACGTACGAAGAGATTGAACGTGTTGCTCGCATTTGTGTTGAACAATTCGGGGTTGACAGTTTGCGTTTGACTGGTGGGGAACCAACTGTGCGTGCACACTTGCCGCAACTCGTTGCAAAGCTTGCAGCATTGCGTTTGCCTGATGGTACGAAGCCTGATATTGCTCTCACTACAAATGGCGCCACCCTGCGCAACGTCGCTGGTGAATTGCGCGATGCTGGCCTTGACCGCATCAACGTGAGTCTTGACAGCTTGAAGCCAGAGCGATTCTTTGCCATGACACGTCGTGATGAACTTCATAACGTGCTGGCCGGAATTGCAGAAGCGCAAGCAGCTGGGTTTTCGCCGATAAAGGTGAACGCAGTTGTTGAGCGTGGCACCAATGACGACGAGATTCTTGATCTTGTTCGCTACGGCCGCGACAACAATGTCGAAGTGCGCTTTATTGAGTTCATGCCGCTTGATGCAACCAACGAATGGGAACGCAACAAGGTTGTGAGCCAAGAGGAAATTGTTGCCACTATCGCTGCGGAATTCCCACTCGAACTAATGCCGTCTCGTGGTGCAGCACCAGCAGATCGTTGGCGCTTCGTTGATGGGAAGGGAACTGTCGGTGTAATCCCTAGCGTCACGCATCCGTTCTGTGGTGATTGTGACCGCGTGCGACTCACGTCAGACGGACAATTCCGCACATGCCTTTTTGCTACTGATGAATCCGACATTCGCGCGTTGTTGCGCAATGGCGGCACTGATGCAGAAATTGCTGAACTGATTAAAATTGCTGTCGGGGCAAAATGGGCCGGACACCAAATCAATCAAGTGAATTTCATTCGACCTAATCGGTCAATGAGCCAAATAGGCGGGTAACTCCATGTCACACGACCCGACGGGTGAGTTAGCAAATATTCGAGTACTCGTTGAGATCGACGGCCCTGTTGCAACGTTGACATTGAATCGGCCAGATAAACGCAACGCCATCAACATGGGCATGTGGTCAAGCATTGATGCGCATGTCACCGCTCTTGCTGCTCAGCCCGATATTCGAATCCTTGTGGTGCGTGGCAGTGGTGATCATTTCTGTGCGGGTGCCGATATTACGGAACTCACGAATGGTCCCGGCGGAGAATACGCACGGGTGAACTGGGCAGCAGAAGAAGCATTGGCGAATTTCCCTGGCCCAACTATTGCGGTTATTCGGGGCAATTGCGTCGGTGGCGGAGTTTCCATTGCAACAGCATGCGATATTCGACTGAGCAGCGATGATGCAGTGTTTGGTATTACGCCCGCCAAGTTGGGGATTGTGTATCCCACGAATGCACTAGAGCGTGCTGTGCGCGTCATTGGTGGGTCAGCAACCAAACATCTGATGTTCACAGGTGAACTCATCGATGCACCACGTGCATTGCGCATTGGTCTGGTTGATGAGTTGCTCACCCTAACTGCGCTTGATGCCCGCGTTGATGAACTAGTCGCTGTTCTTGTCGAACGTTCTTCGTTGACTCAAGTGGCAAGTAAGGCCATGATTGATGAAGTGGTGCGCGAAGGCAAGGTCAAGCCCAAGACCACTTTGCATTGGGAAACCGAAATGGATAAGAGTGGCGAAGTGCGTGAAGGCGTTGCTGCGTTCTTAGCCAAACGCTCCGTGCGCTGGCCGTGGCGTCGTCACTAGTTCTGCACCTGCAGAATTGCTTCGAAGTCACCGAGAATGTTGCGCAATGTGTTGTCAGTGGAGAGACACCACCAAAAAAATGACAAGAGCGCCAAGCATGTCTAGCCGAGAGGTCTCGCTAATTGCCCTAGTAAATCCTTTCGAGGTTGTGGCAAACGCAATGTGTGCCGGAGTGCAAGATTTCGGCATAACCTGACCAGATGAGCGAGCCAACCTTTAGCCATCTCGATGAATCGGGCCAGGCTCACATGGTCAATGTGGGCGGCAAAGACATCACCAGTCGTCGGGCAGTTGCTCGGTGCAACGTGCATATGTTGTCTGCCACGTCTGCTGCCATCACCTCAAGATCGTTGCAGAAGGGCGATGTCATCGCGACTGCCCGAATCGCTGGCATTCAGGCCGCGAAGAAGACAAGCGATCTGATTCCTCTCTGCCACCCACTCATGCTCAGTGCAGTCACCGTCAACATTGCAGTGGGTGAGGGTGTCGTCTCCATCGAAGCCACTGTCGAAACCACTGGTCAGACCGGTGTCGAGATGGAAGCGCTCACCGCGTGTTCGATCGCAGCTCTCACCATCTATGACATGTGCAAGAGTGCAGACAAGACCATGGTGATTGGTGAACTAGCCCTCTGGGAGAAGTCGGGCGGACGCTCTGGCACCTTCCAGCGCCCCGAATAAAATCCAATTACGACCCGTGAGAGCGATCCTAATTGGGCATTTTCATCCATTTTTGAGCTCAAACAACCCTTTTGTGTGTCAAAGAGGCGTCAAAGGTCGCGTGGTTGACAAAACCTCACTAGGCTTTCAGAAGTGTCTTTTGACGCCACTCGCCAATGCATCCAGCATAGGCACGCGACTTTGGTCGACTATTTCTATTCCCTAATCAAGGTAATTACTTCATACATGAGTCAACTAGTTCTTCTTATCGTCGGCGCAATGTGGATGGCAGTGTTGCTACCTCCTCTTCTACGCTCACGCTTCGATGGTGGCGCAGTGTCGTCCGTGTCTGATTTTCGTCGTCAATTGCACACACTGCAGCGCTCACAAGCTCCCGCTACTTTGTCGCCAATGCGCGCTATGGCTCGACCTTTGTCGTCCTCTCCTCGGCTCTCTGCCCCGATGTCTCGTCCTTCGGCACAAGCACCTCGCCTGATCGCTAGCGACGGCGTTCTTGCCGTCGAGCCTCGCCACCGCCGTACTCACCACACCGCAGAATTGCCACGCGCGCACTTTGCAGCTGAAACCGCATTCATGTCGGCTCGTGAAGTAGTACGTCGTCGTCGTGTCAATGTGCTCTACGGAATGGTGGCCGCTAACGCCATCTCGTTGTTCCTTGGTCTCACAACAGGCAGTACAGCCATGCTGTACCTGTTCACAGTTTCATTCCTTGGGCTTGCGGCCTACTGCTACATACTTGTGCAGATCCGTAACCAGGAATATCTGCGCCGTTATTACGGCCAACGCCAAGCCGCGTAATTCTCGTCGTCCGGAACGGACTGTAACTGTTGGAGCATGTGCCTCTAGACTTTCCTCTTCATAACTCCTGGGGGATTTTTACATGGCACTTTCGTGGACAGAAGCACAAACAACAGTTTTGGCCGCAGGGTCAGGTACTCCGTTTGAACTAATGGAAGCCGACATTCGTGGCGTGAAGATGGATGTCTTCAAGAATTGCCCGCCAAACCTTGCACTCGTGTTGCAAAATGCACGCAACTTCGGCGATGCCTCGTTCATTATCTATGAGGGTGAGAAATGGACCTTTGAAAAGACCATGGACCAAGTTGATGGTCTGTGCCACTTGCTTGTGAACACATATGGCATCAAGAAGGGTGATCGTGTGGCTGTAGCCATGCGTAACTTCCCTGAATGGATCATGGCATTTGCTGCCGTCATTTCCGTCGGTGCAGTCAACGTGTCATTCAATGCATGGTGGACCGAAGATGAGATGGACTTCGCTTTGCAAGACTGTGGCGCAAAAGTACTGATTGGCGACCAGCAACGCATTGATACCGCTCGTGCATCGTGTCGCAAGCACGACATCAAAATGTTGTGTGTTCGCCCGGAGCGCGAACTCGGAGCCGATGTTGATGATTGGGCTGCTGTTGTGAAAACTGGACTCGGTCCATTGGTCGCAGATATTTCACTCGATGATGATGCGACAATTTTGTACACCTCTGGCACAACTGGTCGCCCGAAGGGTGCCGTGTCAACACATCGTGGAATTCTGAGTGCGTTGATGGCGTTCTCAGCACGCATTGCAGTATCGAAGTTGGCGTCTGATGAGCCAGAAGCTCCCGCAGATCCATTCCCGCCGTCATTCATTTTGATCGTTCCTCTTTTCCACGTCACCGGTTGTGTTCCTGTGATGTTGAGCTGCTTCATGGGCGGACTCAAACTCGTGATCATGTACAAGTGGGATGCGGGAAAGGCATTACCAATCATTCAAGATGAAAACATCACCAACTTTGTTGGTGTGCCGACTCAGTCTTGGGACCTTGTGAACCATCCTGATTTCGAAAAGTACGACACCAGTAGTCTTCGTGCTGTTGGCGGCGGTGGAGCTCCAGCTCCTGCTGCACTTGTTGACAAGGTGGACAAAGCCATCAAAAAAGGAAGCCCTCAATTGGGATACGGCATGACCGAAACCAACGCGTTTGGTCCTGGTAACACCGGCAAGTTCTATACAGACCGTCCGACAAGCACTGGACGTGCCGTGTGGCCAATGCTTGTAGAAATTCGCGATCCAGAAACATGTAAAACTCTCGGACCAAACGAGATGGGCGAGATCTGGATGTTCGGCCCAATGTTGATTCGTGGATACTGGAATCGTCCCGAGGCAACAGCTGAGACAATTGTTGACGGCTGGTTGCGCACTGGCGACGGTGGATACATTGATGATGAAGGTTTCTTGTTCATCAAGGACCGAATCAAGGACATGATTCTTCGCGGTGGCGAAAACATTTACTGCGTTGAAGTTGAAGGTGCAATTTACGAGCATCCAGCTGCACACGAAGTTGCAGTATTCGGAGTTCCTCACGAGCGTCTCGGTGAAGAAGTGGGCGTTGCCATCTTTCTGAAAGAAGGTGTTTCGCTTTCGGCTGATGATTTGTGGAAGTTCCTTGACGGAAAGATTTCGTCATTCAAAGTTCCGAATCATGTTGTCATCATGAATGAGCCACTGCCGCGTAACGCTGCAGGCAAGTTCTTGAAGACCGAATTGCGCGACCTTGTGGGCAAGGGCACTCTCAAAGCTGCGACTCGCTAGTTAGTGGCGGTCTCTTCAGGGGGACGCACATTGCGAAACATCTTCAGCAACAGCAAGTCATAGGTGATTTTGCATGCCGCACAGATGAGAAGTGGCCATGCAAAGTTTGATTGATCAAGCATCCATCCAGCTGCCAGCGGCGGCAAAGCTGACGCAAGACTGCGTGGAACATTTGTAATACTCGCTGCTGCTGCACGTTCATGTGGCTGAACAACGGCCATCACATAACTAGTGCGTACAGGCACATCCATTTGTGAGAGCAAACCACGCATGATGAATAGTCCCATTGCCCACCACACATTTGGTGCAAGAACGACTGCGGCTAACAACACACTGGCGGGAATATGGGTAAATACCATAGTGCGCACGAGGCCAATACGTCGTGAGACACGCACGGCAAGCAATGATGAAAATGCTGACAAGATGCCTGCTGAGAAAAAAATGATGCCGAGTGTTCCTGGAGTGAGGTCAAAACGGCGGTACACCCACAATGCAAAGATGGCTTGTGTTGCAAAGCCTCCGCCAAAGGAATCAAGACTGAAGAGCGCAGCAAGTGTGTAGACGGTCTTGCGAGATTTAGCACCGAGAGCTGAGTCCGCCTTCGTGGAGCGTGTGCGACTGGCTGGTGACAGCTGGGAATAGATAGCAAGTAATAGCAGCCCTGCGATGCCGTATAGAACAAATGCTGCACGACGACCGACTTCTGAATCATGCCCCATTGACGTGGCGAGCCAGATTGGAAGACCTGCACACAATGCACCGACTGCACCAACAAGTGACCCAACCAAGTTAAAGACAGCAAAGACTCTGGTGCGATCAAAGTCAGACACCGTGGCAGACAACGTTGCTTGTTCGAGAGGCAAGAACACGCTCACATCGCCCGCGCTGGGGTTCATAGTGCCAACCGCCGCGACGATGAGCAAAACAATGAACGGCGTGCTGAGGCCAAATGCAATTCCGGTGACCACCATCAACCACGATGAATATGCCAAGAGGCGTTCAATGGAAAAACGGTGTGACGTAACTCCAACAGTCAATGTAAGCGCGGCAGAACCCAATAGTGATGCGGTGACTACGGCGCCAACCTGAACCCCAGAGAACCCAAGGTGCAGGAGGAATGCAGGCAACACCACATAGGCGATGCCATCAACGAAAGCACGTACGCCACGAGTAGCAATGATGAGCTTCGCATCTGAGCTTGCAGAGGCGGGAAGAAAAGCGATGTTATGCCTTGAGTGCATCTGCGATGATGCCCGCTTCGCGACGGCGAAGATCTGTGTTGACACGTTGACGTTCCAGAACTTGATCGAGCATTTTGCCCGCCTGAGCGATGGGGTGTTCGGAGAAGAACGACTGGATGTCTGCTTCCATTGCGTCTGAGTTCAACGTTGAGGTTGCGCTTGCCATGCGGATGATGGTGTTGCCAGGAAAGGCATCATTGGCATGTTGCCAGTTTTGGCGTACAAAGTTCCACGCCTGTTCTCCGTGCTTTCGGTTCGCGATACAACGATTCAGCAGGAATGGGGCATTCTGGGTCTTTACTTCATTTGTTAACGCGAATTCACAAGTACGGGCAATCAAATCTGAGTTGTCGAATTCTGCGAGCGCGTACAGCATGCGAATTTGTTCTTGGGGTGTCGACGGCTCGCGGTAACGGCCAAGGAACCATTCATAATCTGTGGCATCGCCCGTAGATGCCACAACATTTGTTGCTGCTGCAACCAGTTCTGGTTCAGTAACGGTGTTGTTAAACAAGATGTCACGGCACTGACGCTGAGCATCAGCATCTTTTCCGTGAATAGCGAGTAGTTGAACAATGAGGCCACGCAGTTTTGCGACCAGGTCTTCTTCGCCTGGAACTGGTTTCCATCCGAAGTGTGCAAGCGCAGGAGTAACCAATGCCTTGACGAACGATGCGAACGCTGGCTCTGATTCTTTTGGCACGATGCGTGACAGTGATTTGAGCGATGCCGCAATTGTTTGCCACACGGCGAGATCACGTTCATTGGTGAAGCCTTGAAGGAACGTGATGTATGCATCTGAACTCATTGCACCGGCAACGACGGCGTTCCAGGCATCATCGACCAGGTTGTAACGCTCAAGAGTGTCAAGTGTTGTCAATGTTGAACCGGTGATGCGCGACAAGAGGTCGACGGAATATTCCACGCGGAAGAATCCGGGACCGTTGGCATTGACCACAATGGTGGCTGCAGTCTCAGAGAGCGGGATACGGATCTCGTCTGTCTCAAGCAAAACCTTGCTTGAAGACTTTCCGATGCGCACATGGATGGGCACAACCCACAATGTGGCATCAGGAGTGTTGTCGAATGTGAACTGGCGCTGTGAAAGAACTAGCTCTTTTCCCTCAATGCGTGCAGAAATCAATGGGTATCCGGCTTGCCAGATCCACGAGTCCATCAGGCGCCGTACGGGCATGATAGGGCCACCATCGGTACTGACGACATGCTCGATGGCATCCCAGAGATCATTGGTCTCTGTGTTGCCGTATGCATGGGTCTTTAAATAGTGGCTAACACCTGCGCGGAAGCGATCTGGCCCGATGTATTGCTCGAGCATGCGCAAGATGGCACCGCCCTTTTGATAAGTGAGTACGTCGAACATGCCGTCTGCATCTGCAGGGGAGTTGACGGGAAACTCGATGGTGCGCGTTGAGTGCAACGAGTCAACATCAAATGCTGCACTTCGGTCAAGACCAAATGACGTCCACAATTTCCATTGCGGCATGAATGCATCGCATGCGGCATATTCCATAAATGTTGCGAATGCTTCATTGAGCCAGATGCCATTCCACCAACGCATGGTGACAAGGTCGCCGAACCACATATGAGCAAGTTCATGGGCAACTACAAGTGCGACAAGTTCTTGTTCAACTTGGGTTGATGTCTCGGGGTCTACAAGGAGCAGAACTTCGCGAAAGGTGATGCATCCGAGGTTTTCCATTGCACCAGCTGCAAAGTCTGGCAATGCAAGAAGGTCGACTTTGTCGCTTGGGTAGGGAACTCCGTAGTAGGTCTGAAACCAGTCAAGAGCAAAGGTGCCAGCACGCATACCGAATTCCGTGAGATGAGATTTCCCGGGTACATGAATGATGCGCACTGAGATGTCGCCCACCATCTCGGTTTCAGTGGCTTCGAGTGGGCCAACAACAAACGCCACCAAATAGGTGGACATGATCATGGTGTCTGCAAACCAAATTCGCGTCAGACCGCCAGGGATCACCTCTTGGCGTGTCTCTCTGCTGTTCGACACGGCGAGAAATTCGCTCTTGATGGTGAGGTCAATAGCAAAGACAGCTTTGAAATCAGGTTCGTCAAAGCACGGGAACGCACGTCGGCAATCGGTGGATTGCATTTGCGTGGTGGCAATAGTGTGCACAACACCTGAGTCATCAGTGAAGGTAGAACGGTAAAAGCCACGCAACTTGTCGTTCAGGATGCCGGTGAATGAAATTGCTATGTCGCATGGCCCCTGTGCAACATCAGCACTAATGATGAGGCGCTCTGATTCTTCATGCAGTATGAACGTGGCAGTGGTGCCGTTGACAGTGACCGATGCAATCTCAAGTTCGATTGCATTTACAACAATCTCTGAAACTGCCACGGTTGCTTCAGCCGAAATGAGAACTGTGCCCGTGAAGGATGCAGCATCAAGATCAGGGGTCAGTGATACCGCGTAGCGCGAAGGCAAAACGGTGCGGGGAAGGCGAAAAGGATTATTGAGGTGGCTCACCCAATAAAGGCTAGTGGGGGAGGCACTGCGACTACCGTAGAGAATCGTGCCACGTAGTCAACCTTTCACCGCCCATATGCCTGCCCTTACTAATAAAGAGGGAATTCTGTACGACGTTGTCGGGGTCGGCAATGCTCTTGTTGACATGATCGCCATGGTTGATGATGCATTTCTTGCCTCCCATGACATGGTGAAGGGTTCAATGGCTCTGATTGAGACCGACCGGGCCGTGCAATTATCGATTGAAGTCGGTGCCAGCACACGGACGAGTGGTGGCTCCGGTGCGAACACAATTGCTGGCATTGCAAGCCTTGGTGGAGAAGTTGCATTTATTGGCAAAGTTGCTTCCGATGAATTCGGTGATGTTTTCGCAGCTGACATGAAAACTGTTGGCGTTGATTTTCGCAGTGGCGCACCAGACTCGTCTGTGCCGACAGGACGTTGCATTATTGCGGTCACACCTGATGCTCAGCGAACGATGAACACATTCCTCGGCATTTCTACTCAGTTGTCCTTCTCAGACCTTGATGCAGACATTATTTCCGCTGGCGCTGTGCTGTATCTCGAGGGGTACTTGTTTGATCGCGATGAAGCAAAAGATGCCTTCCGCCAAGCTGCAGCAGTTGCACACGCCCATGGCCGCGTGGTTTCGCTGACACTGTCCGATTCGTTCTGTGTTGATCGTCACCGCGCAGATTTTCAGAAATTGGTGCGCAATGACATCGACGTCTTGTTTGCAAATGAGGATGAATTGAAGTCCCTCTACGAGACAGCAGACTTTGATGAAGCAGTAGAACTCTTGCGTCGCGATTGTCAGATTGCTGCAGTCACGCGCAGTGAAAAAGGATCAGTTGTGGTGACGCGTGATGATATTCACACGGTTCCCGCAGCACCCATCGCCAATGTGGTTGATACCACAGGTGCTGGCGACCTCTTTGCTGCCGGTTTCTTGCGCGGGTTGACGCAAGGCAAGGATCTCACCAGTTGTGCTCGCATTGGCGCAATTGCCGCGGCAGAAGTCATTTCACACGTTGGCCCACGGCCTTTGGTGTCATTGACAACACTGTTACCAGCTGATTTGCAGTAACGCCCGTAGTCTTTACGATATGAGCGATACTTCAGCACTCACCGTTCTTGGTCAAACAGTTCAGCATGCCATTGCACACGTGGAAGTGTTCCCAGCGCCCGCACATGTTTCGTCTGTTACGTTTACTACTGATGAATTGTCATCGATCTGTCCTGTGACACAACAGCCAGATATCGCAACAGTTGTAATTGAATACGAACCACATGAATTCTGTATTGAGTCAAAAAGCCTCAAGTTGTACTTGTGGGGTTTTCGTGATCGCCCCGTGTTTGCTGAAGCATTAGCGGCTGAAATTGCAGCAGAAGTAATGGAAACTGCCAAGCCCCACGCAGTTCGCGTTCATCTAACACAACGCCCACGAGGCGGTATTGAAGTAAGTGCCGTTGCTGAAATGTTCAGCGACGCCGACTAGCAATTACTGCATGCGCCCGCGTTCCATAATCTTGGCGCGACGCTCTTCCACTTTTTTCGGATCAAACTGAGCTTTGCGCCAGGCGTGACCATCTTCTGATTCGCGTTCCCATTTCTTCTTTTCAGCGGCGTGACCTGCATATGTGGAGCGAATCTGACGAACACCGTCTTGTTCGTTACCGATGATGTCAAGAGCGATCGAACGAGTGAACGGCATGAGATCAACGTGGGGCACTATGTGGTTAACAAGTCCGAATGCCAATGCCTCTTCGGCCAACATGAAGTTGCCCGTGAAACTCATCTCCCGGGCACGACGAACTCCGATTGCTTGAGGCAACAAGACAGTGAGGCCCCACCCTGGCATCACGCCAACGCGCGAATGAGTGTCACCAAATTTTGCGTTCTCTGATGCGATGAGAAAGTCACAAGACAATGCAAGTTCAAAGCCGCCGGTGATGGCAACTCCGTTAATTGCACCGATCAGTGGCTTCTTCACATGAGGGAAGGGGCCGCGAGCACCGGATGAATTCTTTGAACCGTCTGCGCCCGTACCGCGCAAATTGCCGCCAGTGTCACCGAGTTCTTTGAGATCAAGACCTGCACAAAACGCTGGATCTGAACCAGTGAGGATGATGACATCAACGGAATCGTCTTTATCGGCGGTCTTCATGAGTGCTGGCAACATCTTGAGAACTTCACTGCTGAGGGCATTTCGGGCTGCGGGCCTATTGATGGTGATCGTGGCGATGCGTTCGCTCACCTCGTATAAAACAACGTCTGTAGTCATGGCTTTACCGTAGGCGACCGAAGGGGAAAATACATAGGCCGGTGTGCGAAACTAGCAAGCATGAGCCTTGTATTACTGACCGTTACTGACAACGTCGCAACCCTGACCTTGAACAACCCCGATGAGCGAAACACATTGACAGCACCAATGGTGGCTGAAATTCTTGCCGCAATGGACACCATCGAAGGCGACCCTTCCATTGGCGCCATTGTGGTCACAGGAACCGCACCAGCATTTTGTGCCGGAGCGAACCTTGGAAACCTTGCCGCTGCATCTGGCACAAGCCTCGGCACAATCTACGAAGGCTTCTTGCGCATTGCTCGCAGTCCACTACCAACAATTGCAGCAGTGAATGGTGCAGCCGTTGGTGCTGGAATGAACTTGGCGCTCGGGTGTGATGTGCGCATTGCTGCTCGCCGCGCAAAGTTTGACACTCGCTTCTTGCAGATCGGTATCCACCCTGGTGGTGGACACACGTGGATGTTGCGCCGTATCGTCGGACCACAAAATGCTTTTGCAACTGTGGTGTTTGGTGAAGTGCTTGACGGCGCAGAAGCAGAACGAATTGGTCTTGTGTGGAAATGCGTGGACGATGATCAATTGCTCATCGAAGCACAAAAGATGGCAGCACGCGCCGCAAGTGTTCCACGCCCCTTGCTAGAGAGCGTTAAGAAAACTATTCAAGACATGGCAGATGTAGTGACACATCCTGAAGCAGTCGAGCGTGAACTCGTGCCTCAGCTATGGAGCACGAAGCAGCCGTGGTTTGCAGAAAAAATCGCCGCAATGCAGGCAAAGATTACTAAGAAAGCGTGATGCGAATCTTCTGAGCTGAGTTTCCGCCTGGGCCTGATGGCTGAACCTGGATATCAAAGTCGCTCGGGGCTGGTGCCCATACAACGTTCTTTGGCGGCACTCCATAACACTTGGAACCAATTGCCCACTGCAAGATCATCACAGGTGGGTTTGCGAGATCGACTGGTGTATCCGATGTCATCGTAGTGTCAGTGCTGGTTAGTGGATCGCACTTACCCACTGACGGATTTCCGTTTGGAATATCAGGCGTGAACTTGAAACCACCGAGGTCATAGAATTCGCCGGCCTCACCGTCCATTGCTAAACGTTGTGGGCGATACACCTTGAGGTACAGAGTTTGAGCTTGCGTGACACTGATTGTTGGCTCATTGATGCGCGCTCCTTCGGGGCCGATTGTTGAATTCGCGTAATTAATGCTGTTGTAGTTCGTTCCGTCGTTGCTGTAGGCAATGAACATAGGGTGAGTCACAAACACAAAGCCTGGGCTTGAAGTGAATTCGTAACTCTTACCGTCAGCTGTTTCTACCTTCATCGAGAAGGTGTCTTGACCAGTGGGAAGATCAGTTGCTCCAAATGTGTAGGCAGATCCAAACGAGAATCCACTTGCGTCGAATCCGCACATCTTGCCTGCACCAATGAGCCATTGGTAGTCACCTGTGCCACATGGCTTAACGAGTTCGACGTAGTCCGAAGGGGCATAGGCAGCACCAACGCCCTTGAGGAATGAACGAGTCACCGCCGATCCACACACTTCAGTAATGGGGGAGAACACCATGCTCATTGTCTTTGTGATGGTTGCTGCAATGTTGGTCTTGTCGGCTTTGAAAGCGTCAACACCGTATGCGTTGATTGTTCCGGCGTATCCACCTTGTGTTGCCTTGTAGTTGGTGAAGATTTTGAAATCAACGGCACCACATGTTGTGGTTCCATTGTCTGCTGCAACTTTTGGTGCTGGCGTGCTGGCGTCTGCTGAGTCAAGGACAGCGTCACCGTCGTCGTTCACGTCAAATGCATTGGGGATTCCGTCATCGTCTGCGTCACCGCCGAGTGTCTCGTCTTTATTGACGGCTGCACCTTGTTGCGCATTTGGTTGCCCAGTTGTGGGCTGTCCAGTTGTTGGTTGCCATGTTGTTGGTTGCCCTGTTGTTGGTTGCCCTGTTGTTGGTTGCCCAGTTGGAGGTCCAAGTACCTTGCCGTCAGGACCACAGGTTCCAGTGCCGGCTGGCGAGCATGGATCACCAACGGCAGTTGCACTGACGCCGTATGACTTAATAGCAACTCCTGATGTCTTTCCGAATGTGCCGACTCCAGTAGGACGTCCCTTTGACGCACTTACTTGTGCTTCAACAGATGTGTCAGCGCTTGAGGACGTGGCACTTGCAGTCGCGTAGCCCTGTTTGCCAGCCCCGACTTTTTTAATTGTGAGGGTGCCGAGCTTGACCGACGTAGAGATTGATTGTTTGAGTTGGGTGTATACGCGAGATGCCTTCGCTGTGCTCGTACCTTTGTGGCCGATTGTTACCGGACCGAAATACGTGCCCTTCGAAGCGCCAGCATTATTTACTAATTGAAGTGTGGTGCCGCCGATGGACGCCGTGGCTGGCGACTTAAGAGTGATGCTTTGACTTGTGCCAGTGACTTTTTTTGAGGCAAGAAGGCGACCAGTTCCTGACACAAGAAGAACAGTGAGATTCTTTCCACCTTTGACAGTGGCGGTGACCGTGTAGGTCTTGCCGAATGACTGCACCGCTGCCGCAACGGGAGAGGTGAGCGCCATCGTTGCAGTAATTGCAGAGACTGCGAGAACAGAACTGAATTTACGAGAGAAGTAGTTCATTGCTATTTCCTTTCGGCAGGGCTGTGAAACCTTGAAACTTATTCAACGGTATCATTTCTTTTTGTGAATGTGAAGCGGTTGATTGCTCTGTCCGTCATCGCAGCGGGGGCGGGTCAGATTCCCGCTGCGCTAGCCCTGACGGCCCCTGTGAGTACTGCATGGCACCTTGACCGCATCAATCAGGCGCAGCTGCCTTTGGATGGCAGCAATGTCCACGGACCGCTCACGGGCGCGGGGGTCGACATCTACATTGTGGACACTGGTATCAGGTCGACTCATGAGCAGATAGTTGGCAGGGTGCTGCCCGGAATCGACATTCCTACGGATAACGGTTCATCGAAAGTGAACCCTAAGACATCAGATTGTGATGGACACGGAACTCATGTCGCAGGACTAGCTGGCGGATCAACGGTTGGTGTTGCTACTCAAGCCCGAGTCATCGCGGTGCGAGTCCTTGATTGCAATGGTGATGGAGAAGTTGCAGACGTTGTCCGAGCATTGCAGTGGGTTCGCGCGCATCACCGGTCTGGAGTTGCCGCAGTTGTGAATTTGAGTTTTGGCGTTGACCTCGGAGATGACGGAACGTCGATTGATTATGAAGTGCAAGCTCTGATTGATGAAGGGGTTGTCGTCACTGTGGCATCGGGCAATGGCGATGCCGCTGGGCGTCCCATTAGTGCGTGCAAAATTGCACCTGCCGATGTGCCTGGCGCGTTGACGGTTGGTTCAATTGGTATTGCAGATGTCGTCTCGTATTACTCAAATAACGGACCCTGTGTTGATTTGTACGCGCCGGGTGGCGACAGAATTCGCGGCCTTGAGTCGGGATGGAAAGATTCTGATACGGATTACGAATTCGACGTTGGGACATCAATGGCTTCTCCGTTAGTTGCTGGGTATGCAGCACTGCTCGCCCAACAACAACCTGGCTTGTGTGCTACTTCAATTTCAAAAGCCATAGTTGATCGTTCAACTAAGGGCGTAATCACCGGTATGACTGCGGATTCTCTGAATCGACTGTTGTTTCTTGATACCGCGCTGATTCCCACAACTGTTCCTGGTGAGGCTTCCCACGTCATTATTACGACCGACTCACAGTCATTAGTTGTGAGTTGGGATTCGCCATGCGATGGTGGTTCGGTTGTGACCGGTACACGAGTTTCTCTGTTGCAAAATGGCAAAGTGGTGAAACGAACGGACGTACCAGTTGGCACTAATGCTGTTCGGTTTGTGGGGCTTGCATTGGGAAAAAAATATCAAGTTGTCATCAAGGCCAGTAATGCAATTGGTGACGGAATTGCAACACCGCGTATTGGGACAATGGCAGTTCAAAAAATTTTGGCGGGCAAGTCTATAAAGCCAGACACACTCGGTTATCTGACAAGTGACTTGCCATTGATTTGGTCAGTGTCGCAAGCCTCGAAAAAGGTATGCCGTTTGCAGACAGCCCCATTTCGTTTGGTAGCCCTGCGCAGGGGCGTATGTCGGGTGGGGCTTCGCGGAATTACCGGTCAAGACCCCATTATTCGATCCTTACGTATTGACTAATTCTCCCGCAGATAAAAAGGGCGAAAGCGGCATCCCGCAGGTCTGGCGAGGTGTACATTTCGAGCAGGGAACCATTGTGATTTCCTCTTGGACTCCATAAGGAGGCAGCGGTGAGTAATCGAAATCGCAACCAGGATCGTGCACCTGCACCGCGTGAAGAATTGCGGGCACATGCCCACAATGAACGTCACCGCGTGCATAGCGAACTTCACTTAGCGGAAGAAGCATTACGGCACGGCGTCGAAGCACTAGATGTGGAAGAGCCAGGTCCTGAATGGAAACCGGTTCATCATCACGATCCACTTGTTGGGATTGAAAAGAGCCGCAAGCATGTATTGAAGCATTGGAAGACAAAAGAGTGGAAGCGACGAAAGGCAGTGCGCCACGAACGCGCTATTGCATTCAATTCTCCGCTCTAAGGACTAATCCAACCTTCAAGAAAATCATCGCGACGTTCATTCCATTCTTCAATGGTGATGCCGTAACGCACATGATCTTCCCACGTGCCATTGATTTCAAGAAATCGCTCGGCTACGCCTTCGGTGCGAATGTCAAGTTTCTCCATTACACGTCGTGAATTGCTATTACGTGGAATGATGCAAATTTCGAGTCGGTGCAGGTGAAGATTTTCGAATGAATATTGTGCGAGCACGACTATCGCTTCTGCCATGAGCGAACGACCTGCACGTGATTTGTCGATCCAATAGCCAATAGTGGCAGATTGAAATGCACCACGAACAACATTGTTCAAATTGATTTCTCCAGCGAATGCACCGTCAACAAAAATACCGAATGCGTATTGCGAACCAGCAAGCCGTTCACGGTCTCGTGCGCCACATCGCGCAGCAAACACGTCTTGATTTTGCTCAGGGTCTGGGTGGTGCACCATTCGCATTGGTTCCCACACGGTGAGCCATTCGCCATTACGGCGACGCACTTCGCTCCATCCGTTGAAATCTTGCGGAACAAGCGGGCGCAACACGACTCGTCGGCCATACAAACGAAGCCCAACGTTGGAGGGTCGTGCTGGATGGACCGCGGTCATATATTTAGTCTGGCACGATGAGCGACCCCATCGAGAAGTCCGCGGGTTGACACGGTGATCTCTGCGAGGTGCAGCCGACGCATGGTGGCAACCAGAATGCAACAGCCAGCCACAATGATGTCAGCCCGGTCCGGGGAAAGACCGGGGTTCTGAACTCGTAGTGCCAAAGGCTCGGTTGCCACTGTACGAAAGACGTCTTCCACCGCGTCGCGAGACAATGCCATGCCATGCAGTGCAGAGTCGTCAAATTCGTGCAGTCCTAGTTCGACAGCTGCAATGGTGACGATGGTGCCCGCAACGCCCACTGTGCGCATTGGGGTGCCGACAATGGGATAATCACGAGCGATGTCGTCTAGTTCGTCTGCGACTGCACCAATGAGATTGGTGAGGTCTTCGGGACGTGGCGGGTCAGAGTAAATGTGAGAGTCGGTTGAAGTGACTGCGCCGAAGGGAATGCTGGCAAAGATATCTAACGATTGCGTTCCCACTGTGTATTCAGTGCTGCCTCCACCGATATCAATGACCAATGTGGGTTCACTTATTTCAGGTAGTCCGATAAGTGCTCCAGAAAATGTCAAGGCGGCTTCGTCTGATTCGGATAACACCTCAATAGTCAATTGAGTTTTCTCTCGTAGCAATTCACTGAGGCTGGCGGCGTTGCGGGCTCGTCGACACGCAGCAGTTCCTACTATGTGAATATTGGTCACGCCAAGTGATTGTGCAGTAGTCACGTACGACGCAATAACTTCAACTGTTCGCGTCATCGCATCAAGGGAAAGTTCACCAGTTGATTGGAGGCCTTCACCAAGTCGCGTTGAGGTAATGGTGCGTGTTAGCGCCGTGCCGTACTCATCAATAATAAGAAGGTTCGTAGAATTAGTACCGACGTCGACTGCTGCAATATTTGTCATAACGGTTGTGCGTACGAGACGCCACGTTCATCGAGTTGTTGTGCGACCCATTTGCCAACGGAGTCATCGCCGCCCGCAAGCCAATGTGCAAAATGAGCGTGCAAACATTTAACGCCACGCCGTGTGCCACCGACTCCGGCAGATGGACGGGGCCCATCATGTGTTGTAGGAATCATTGCATCGCGTCGTTCTTGATACCGCACATGGATTGCATCGATTGCTTCGAGACCAATGATGGCTTCAACAGTGTTAACTCCTCCATCAGCCTCCAACGTGCTGACAGCATGGACTTCTGTGTCGCCGACGAGCCAGTAGAGAGTTGGCATGGGTGTGCCGTCTTCTAGGAGAGGTGCATTCATCAGAACAACAGGAGCACCATCATGTGAACGAACCACCACGCGAAAATCACCTTGTGGAATG
>SHUR01000021.1 GCA_009694565.1 Ilumatobacteraceae bacterium
ATCGCCAGTGGGGCAACAGCACATCACGCAAGTACGCAGGGCCCCATACATGAGCGCCCATATCGCCACCCGTTGGTGTGTTGTTGCGCAAAATCAAATCAGGATGAAGAACTGACAACACCATCAATGTCGCACCGAGCAACACTGCAGTGGTGCTCATTGACTTAAGTGTGGCGGTCCATTCCTGTGCACGAACCGAAGGTCCAGTCGATTCTTGCTGAATGTCGGAGTTGTTGATTTCGGTATTCATAATTCTCTACAGAAGCACTACAAGCGCAAGCCCTGTTGCGTTGAAGGCCATATGGATGACAATGGACCTACCTATTGTGCCAGTTGAGTGACGAGCCCACCCAAGCACCAAAGCGAAAGCAAGTAGCCCTGGAAATTCCACTGGCCGCATATGAATTGCTGCAAACAAGACCGCTGTGGCCATTAATCCGCCCGTACGGCCCCACGACGCCACCAAACCGGGCTGAACCACACCGCGATACACGATTTCTTCCACAATGGGTGCGCCGACAATGACGACAAGACCCAGCAGGACGACCCAGCCCCCGCGTGCGACGTCAACGAGATCAGATGCACGCTGCGATACTTCATCAAAGGAAAACGCGTCAGGGAACAAACGCGCCAACGGCCAGTTCACTGCATTCACTAAAATAAGTTGACTCGCTATTCCCAACGGAATACCAACCACAACGTCACGACGCAGGAATGTCACCCCAATTGTTGAGCGAAGGTTTTTCAAGTTCACTTGCAGAAACTGAGTTGTAGCAAAGAGATACACAAGCCACATTGCGGTTGCACTGAGTGCAACAACAAGGGTTGAAAGGTCACCGCTTGAAGAGCCATCGTTCCCCGTGACCACCACGACGAGCAGAGATGCAAAGTTTGCGAGTACAAACGCAGCGAGCCAGAACAGCAGTACTTGGCTTGCTCGTGATTGACGCGATGCCGTCTGATCCAAGATGATTACCCGGCGAGACGGCCAGGGCTGTACACATGAACGCGCTGACGGCGATCTTCCAAGTGCCATCCGTAGGGAGCTGTCAGTCGATTCGCGTGCTGGTCACACAGGTCATAGGAATGTGGGTCGCGCTCTGGGCTGAGGTCATCAAGCCAGACTGAGGATCTTGCATATTGATACGTCAGAGTGACTGTGGCGGAATGCACACAGCCTTGTCGGGTGCATTGCCTAGCCATGACAGAAACGGTAGTCACCGTGTGCCACAAATTAGGCGATGCCGCAGGTACGGGGGCTCACGGCACCCGTAGCATGAACACATGAGCGATATCCCACCGCCCCCTCCACCATCACGCAATCCACAAGGTCGCAACCCAATGAAGGGTCTGCGCAATGGCAAGCCCGGCGCCGACGGCAAGCCTCCCATGCCCAAATGGGCAATTTGGGCAATCGTGGCAGCCGTCGTTGTCCTTGCTTTCGGTAGCCAACTTTTTGCCACCCCTACTGGCGACAAACTCACCTACACAGAGTTCCTCGTACAAGTGAAAAATGGCGACGTCAAGCAAGTCACCATCAACAACTCCTCAAACATTATTTCGGGCACTCTTCAGTCGGGCACAAAATTCACCACAACCGGATCAGTGAACCTCAGTGATGCCGATGAACAACTGTTAAAGCAAATGGGAGTCGACTACTCATTTAAGACACCTCAGGCCAACTGGATTTCCAGCTTGTTGCCCATCGTTCTCCCCTTCGTCTTTGTCATTGCATTTTTCATGTGGATGCAACGTCGCGCCATGGGACAAGCCGGCAGCATTATGTCTGTTGGTAAGAGCAAGGCCAAGGCCTACCAAGCAGATAAACCCTCAACTACTTTTTCCGATATCGCCGGATATGACGGTGTGAAACTGGAAATCAAGGAAGTTGTTGACTTTTTGCGTAAGCCAGAACGGTTCAAGGAAATCGGAGCACGTGTGCCGAAAGGGATCTTGCTTGTTGGGCCTCCGGGAACCGGAAAGACACTCTTTGCTCGCGCCGTTGCTGGTGAAGCAGGCGTCGGATTCCTCTCTGTCACTGGTTCTGACTTTATGGAGATGTTTGTCGGAGTCGGTGCAAGCCGTGTTCGTGACCTCTTTGCGCAAGCAAAGAAACTCGGTAAAGCAATTATCTTCATCGACGAAATCGACTCCATCGGACGCAAGCGTGGAGCAGGACTTGGTGGCGGTCACGATGAACGCGAACAAACACTGAACCAATTGCTGTCAGAGATGGACGGCTTTGAAGCCACCGAAGGCATTGTGATTCTTGCGGCTACAAACCGCCCCGATGTTCTTGATACTGCATTGCTTCGTCCGGGACGTTTCGACCGACAGATCATTGTCCCTCTTCCTGAATTTGAAGAACGACTCGCAATCTTGAAGGTGCACTCACGTGACAAGCGCATGGGGACAGACGTCGGCCTCGAGACAATGGCCCGCGCAACTCCCGGAATGAGCGGTGCGGATCTTGCAAACCTCGTGAACGAAGCTGCTCTCTTTGCTGTTCGTCGTGAGTCACTTGCGATTGAGCGCCTCGACTTTGAAAATGCACGTGACCGTGTTGTCATGGGTGCGCGCCGCGAATCATTGGTATTAAACCCTGAAGAAAAGCGTGCGACTGCGTACCACGAAGGTGGCCATGCAGTACTGGCAGTGGTGCTTCCACACTCTGATCCACTACATAAAGTCACCATCCTTCCTCGCGGAATGGCACTCGGTGTCACATGGACTTTGCCAGAAGAACGCCATACGTACTCCCGAGAGTTCTTTGAAGATCTGATCTGTAAAGCAATGGGTGGGCGTGTAGCCGAGAAAATCATTTTTGGTCATCTCAACAGTGGTGCCGCAAACGACCTCGAGCAAGCAACAGGCATCGCGCGCCGCATGGTGCGCGAATGGGGCATGTCAGACAAGATCGGCCCAATGGCGTGGACTGGAAATCAGCAAGTGTTCTTGGGTGAAGATCTCATGACTAGCGGTCGCGAGTACAGCGATTCAACGGCACAACTTGTCGACGATGAAATTTCTCGCATCTTGCTCGAGCAAGAAACTCGCGCGCATGAAGTGTTAACTCGTCATCGCCGTGGACTTGAACTAGTTGCTGAAGCGCTACTTATTGAAGAAACCATCGACGGACCAACCGTTGGTCGTCTGGTGCAACAAGGACTTGATGCACCATCAACAAGTGACGTACAGGCTTAGTTGCTGTGTTCTTGACATGAGCCCGGCGAACTGCCTGGTTCACGACATTCAGCGACAGCGGCCCATAAGTCTTGTGCTTTGACGGGCCCTACAAATCCGGCTTTCACAACTCCCACTGCATCTGCAACGACCAATGTTGGAACGGCTTCGATCTTGTAGCGAGCATGCATCTGTGGATCAGTGGTGTAGTCCACTCGAACCACTGCGACGTCATGTGACGACAAGACTTCTGCCTTTGTAGCGACATCATTGCACGCATCGCATGTGGCTGACGTAAAGATCACAACCAACCATGGCGCTTCTCGCGATGCAAAATCGTTTCGATCAAGTTGCACTGGTAATTCAAAACCACCCTGTGTTGGTGCGTCGTTCTGACGACGACGTAGGAACCACGACACGACAAGAGCAATAACCATTGCACCCGCAACCGTGATAATTCGTACCATTACCGAGACCTTATGGGAAGTGCTCCCACTATTCCGAAACCAACTAGCCCATGACCTCGAGTAGTGCGCCGTTGCACAACTACAGGGACTGTTGCAGTAATTGTTACTTCCCCGTCTTTCACATCTGCAGGTACGTCAATACTGATCACCGATGCTGCACCAAGTGCCACATCAACAAGCAGAGGCAATTCCACCTCACCACCAGGACCACTCGCCGACACCGTAAAACTTCCGTCCATTCCCGTTGTGTTCACAACTGACAAAGCGTTTCGTGCACCATTAGACAATCCACTTGGAATTCGCCATTTCTGTGACACCAAGCCACCAGGAATTCCGTTCGTAATAGCCGTAAAAGAACTTCCACCAACACTTTGACTCAAGACATGTTCCACAACCACCGGAACATTGTTCACTGCAGACACCACCATCGCATGATCTCCCTTTGGCAAATCAGCAATGACATCTGTATTGATTGCTACAACGCCACCAGCCGGAATATCGATGGCTGTTGAAGGTGCTGCAGCCTTAGAGGTTTGGTCAATCCCAAGTCCGTTGGTGATACCTGCCCCGAAGAATGAAACGTTCACTTGCGCAGGAGAATCTGATGGGTTAAACACCATCAATAATTCAGACACCATTGCACCAGTACGTCCAGATGTAAACCACCAGTCACGCAAAGCCATGGGCGTACCAACAGTGGTTGAGTATCCGAGTCGTCCAGCACCTAGGTAATGCTGGATACGTGATGCAATTATTTGACCCGTTGATGCCCTAACTTCAACTGCTAATCGGGCTTCGTTTTGAGCGCCAGCATCGGCAAGCGAAATGCTGCGAGAGGAGCGCGCGTCCAGAATAATTCCCTGCAAGGACGCAGGGCTTCTACGACCATTTGTGGTCGTATACGACACATTTACGACAGCGCTTTCAGGAAATGGATTTGTTAGAACTAGCCGTTGTGTTGAACCCTCTGCTGTAAATCCATCAGCGAAGTACCACCTGCTTGATGTTTGCGAGACACACTGAGACGTCACATCACCAGCCGCATAAATGAGCTCTTGCTCTACTGAGCCAATTGACCCAATTATTTCAACAACAGGAACAACAACTCCGATAGTTCGCCCCCGTAGGACATCAACTTCTTTCCGAGAACGAGCGGGCACAGTGATTGTTTCCGCATCAGATGGCGAATCACTGAAGAAATTCACTGTGGCAGTCGTGTCGGCATCACTGGGGTTAACAATGACAACAGATGCACCGCTAATTCCATCTCCCGCAGCTGCGCCTGGACAAAACCATGACGTACTTATTCGAGTCCCATCTGATGCCTGAGGGAACCCAGCAAATTCAACGATTGCAGATGACGCACCCACTGATTGTTTTCCAGAATGACGATCAACAACAACAACTACTGCACTGACCGCACAAAGAAGCACAAACGCAGCAACACGACGTAACAACTTCACAACGATTCCTCGCTCACGAATCTCATGACCGGGGCATCAGGGGTCACCGACATCGATGAATTCTTGCGAGACCGACGGCGTGGGCGTACCAGAGCAAAAAAAGCAACAACACACCACGCAGCAAATTGAAGCAACACAGCAAAAGAGTGGATAAGGCTCGACTCAAATTCCAATCGAATACGCCCTGCACTTGCAACGTCGTATGCATTTGTCAGACCAAAAGCAGGGCGTGCCTCAATCTTGGTGCTACCTAAAATCAACTTCCAGTGAGTGCTAAAGGGAACAGCAAGGTGAACGGTTCCTGGCTTCACGTCAGCCTCAATCGCACCTTCTGGTCGAGTTTGAGTCGGAAGCGGAGTTGCGTCAGAAATATCTGTGGCAATCATTGAAGTCGCACCAGCAAGTTGACTGCTCGCAGCTCCAGATGCAGACAACATTGACCGCACGGGCACCCACGACGCATTTTCGAAAATCACAAGATCTGGCGATGCATAGAGGCGACGTAAATCGAGTTGTCGCGATAATGAATCAATAAGTCCACGTGGCGCGGCAATTGGATTACCGCGTGTGGATTGTCCGCCATCGATGATTGGGACAATAACGAACCGAACAGATAACGGTGCGAGCAGCCGACCGGCGCGGGCTGTTTGGCCACGCACAATTCCGTACAAAGCAGCAACGGCATTGTCACGCGCACGTGTTGGTGGGGTTTCCCACAGTTCTTCCAAGGTGGGCGCTCCGCTATTCACGACCGAATATGAAATACCCCATCCAAAATTCAATGGAGCTCCCGGCAACACACGGGAGTCACCGATGAACATGGTGCGATACTCACCTGATGATTGCGCATCAGGTAATTGCGTCAAGAGTTGCGGAAGCGCTAGTGACGGCTGACTCCAACTTCCATTCAAGGCGTTAATCGAAACTGGCACAAGTCCAACCGCAAAGGCAAGAGCAACTACCGCACTGATTGGTTGACGCCATCCGAACCGCGCGCGACGTAAATCAACAACGAGGGCAGCACCCATTGCGCCGGCACAAATTGCAATTCCAAAAGCAACGGGCACAAGCAAAATTGCAGGTTCGGGAAGATGTACTGGCAGCAACGCAGAATCATCAAGCATTGCAACGGCGAGACCGAATGCAACGAGGCTTGCGCCACGCAATACCCAACCAGATCGAACTCCGTGCACCAGCAGCACTGCTCCAATGACAACTGCATACAACGTGACGGTGACGGACGACAATACAAATCCACCAACGTTGAACGTTGCTAACCCGATGAGACCAATATTGCGGCCAGATTCAACGGGGGCTCCGGTAATTGCCTCCCACCATCCTGAGCGAATGTATGTACCAGCCCACGGAAGATTGAGAATCACGCCCGACACGACGACTGCAGCAGTGACAACAACCCACCGAATCGCCCATCTGATTTGCGTGCCATGGACAACACTGACCACGGTAAAAATAAGCGCGACTAATGGGACAATAAGCACTACCGACGGTTCAAAAGCTGTGACTGTCCCCATCAACAAGGCCAGACATGCAAACCACTTACGCCACAGCACAGGTGGTGCAACCACCATCAATTCTTCTGACAATTCCTCTTCAAGGTCTGCGTGACCCACCAACATGCGCGACAAGTGCACCATCCACGGCAAAGTTGCATACATCAACAATGCACTCCATCGCCCAGACGATATGGCGGCATACGGCAACGGCACTGCGGCGTAGGCGGCCGAAGCTGCGATGCGGGCTGCACGTGTACCTAAGACCGATGCAAATCGCCATACGCCGAGCCAGCCCACGACTGGCAAGAGTGCGACGAGAAGCGTGTGCAAAAGTCCCATATTTCCCAAAGTGGTCACTGCACTCGTCGCGAGAATTGCAATGCCCGTTGGCACAGCAGAAACATGACCAAACCCTGCCCCCCACCAACCAGAGGTATAGGAACGCACTAATTCACCGGCGGATGCCGTGATTGGTGCCATCTGACCAACGGGTACAACCCCGTTCGTAAACAAGGCACGAGAACCGACAAGAAAAATAGTTGCGAGAATTCCCCACAACCAATACGCGCTGCGGGCAGTCGCTTCAGGTATCTGATCAGCTGATTCTGCCTGGGCTCGGCCAGCAATCGCCGCACGATGACGCAAAAAATTTGCAAGATAAGCATTTCCGTGAAGTTGCAATGCACGTACCTCATCGCCAGATACTTGGCGATGTTCTGAAATGGCTTCGCGACGTTCACGAATAGCAACGACACCGAACGGCAAGAGTAAAAATGCTCGCATCTCATCAATAGCTCGACGAACGCGACCCGTTGCTATGAGCAGAAAAAACCGTGAAACAGTCAGAATCACCATTTGCACAACAGTGGTGAGTAATTGTTGAGCAGACGTGAGAGAGATAACCGTTCTGACACGAACTATTTCATTTTCAAGAAAATGATCTACACCATCTGGATTATTGACTGATTGAGCGGAGTTCTCACGGTGACGTCCGACAGCACTTGGAACCACCATGACTCGAGCTGCTGTTGAATGGAGCCGCCAACAGAAATCAAGATCTACTCCAGCGACAGGAAGGTCAGGGTTAAATCCGTTAATTGTGGCAAAGAGATCTGCTCGAATCATGATGCATGCAGACGAGACAACAAACACGTCTTGCACTGCGTCGTGCTGTTCTTGATCTAGTTCGCCATCATCTGCAATAGGCAAACTATTTCCGAATCGGTCTACTGCTATACCGACACTTTGAATCATGCGGGGGTCATCCCAGTAGACAAGCTTCGGGCCAACCGCTCCAGCATTTGACCGATACAACTCCTCTACAAGCTGGTTGATTGCATCAGGCGCAAGCGCGACGTCATCATGAAGAAAACAGAACAAGCCGCTGTTGCCATCCACAAGATTGAGGACCGAGTTGCATGCGGCGCCAAAACCCGGATTTCCACCGAGGAACCGCACAACTGCAGTGGGCAAATTGGTGGCAACCACGTCAAGAATCTCACGTGAGATTGGGTCGTCTTCAGCCCCCGTGACTAAGACAAGGCTCTGTAGGGCGTTGTAGTTCTGACTAGCAATGCCCTGAAGGGACTCTGCTAGCCATTCGCCCCTCTCGTGTACGACCATCACGGCCACCACAGGGGGTAGGGAAGAAACAACCTGAGGCTCTGTCACGCCGAAGCGAGGCTAGTGCCACTGGTGCGAACCCCATGGGCAGCAGGGTCTGGCTTCCCTGATTTCCCTCACCCGCAAGTGTTTGCCAGATGCTTGCAAAAGTAAGCACTAGTGGGTACTCTTGGTCTATGAGCAAAATTTCGTTCCCCCACATCACCCTTCCCCATGTAACAATTCCTGGCCTTGACCGCCTTCCCACAGTCGATCTCTCAAAGATCACTCTTCCGTCATTGCACTCAATTGACCTCACGTCGCTCGACGTTTCGCGCCTGAACCCATCTGCACTTCTTCAGAACCCTGTGGTGAAACAAGCAACCGAGATTGGCTACACAGCAGTTGGATTCGCAGTTCTTGGATTCCAAAAGCTTCAAGTGCGCCGTGTTGAGTTGTTTGACGCCCTGAAGGCGCGCAATAACACTGCTCAGTAGGGCTACAGAGCGCCATAGGGCGTCCCACAATCTCTGCAACTAACCTTCACTGCGTGTCAGATGATGGAACAACGGAGAAGACTTCACGTATTCCACTGCCTGAGGGCACCATCCCCGTCGGCATCGGCTTGTTCATTTCAGGTTTTACGGCGTATGCATTTTTCAAAGTTGGCCAACTTGCGCTTGGTAAGGAAGATTTCAAACCAATCGTGGCATTGTGGTTCACCACTTTTGCGCTTGTTCCCGGATTCTTTATGCCAGTGGAACAAGAAATTGGGCGCGCTCTTGCACATCGTCGCGCGTTAGGTATGGGCGGCCGCCCTGTTGTGAAACGCATGCTGCCATTAACAATGGGGCTCGCAATAATTCTCATTGTTGCAGTCGCTGCATCGTCTTCGTGGCTCACGTCTGACATGTTCGACGGACATTGGGTGGTCACACTCGCCCTCATCTTGACCATCTGTTTCTATGCGCCGATGCACATGGCTCGTGGAATCGCATCAGGGTCCGGTCGATTTGGTGCGTACGGCACAGTGATGGCAGTTGATGGTCTTGTTCGCATCACGGCCTGTGTCTTGCTTTGGCAATTCGGCGTAACAAACGTTGGCGCGTATGCGCTTGCGGTAGCAGTATCTCCCATAGTTGCTGCGGGAGTCGTCTTTGCACGCGGCGACACAAAAACAGACGATGGCCCGCCGGCCACGTTTGCCGAAATCACACCAAATCTTGGCTGGTTGTTATTGGGCACAATCATGGCTGCGGCACTAGTAAATGCTGGCCCACTTGGCGTGGATTTGCTCGCCAATGCAGGCGATGCAGAAAAAGTCACAGCGTTTGGTAACGGAGTGCTGTTGTCTCGCATTCCACTGTTCTTGTTTCAAGCAGTGCAGGCTGCGCTTCTACCCCGTCTCGCCCGACTTGCAGCCAAAGGTGACCTTGCGGAATTTCGTGAAGGATTTTCGTTACTTCTTAAAGTTGTCACCGCAGTTGCTGTCCTTGGCACCGTCGGCGCATTCGTTCTCGGGCCACCGATTCTTACGATGGTGTACGACGGAGGTCTTGATCGACGCACTTTGACGTTGCTTGCTCTTGCGAGCGGTTTGTACATGCTCGCGTTGGCAGTGTCACAAGGAGTCATCGCGCTACAGGGCCATAAATTCGTCGCGGCTGGCTGGCTATCAGCAATGATCGGCTTTCTAGCGGTCACTTCACTTGCATCTGATGACTTGTTCTTGCGCGTTGAACTAGGGCTCGTTGCCGGTTCATCAGTTGCGCTTGCAGTCTTTTCATACGCACTGCGGGCACGAATGAGCGCTGGTGCAATTCCTAATGCCGAATCAATGATTGACGGCGTGCTTGATTTCCCCCTCGAGGGATAACCCGCTACTTCCGCAGACGAGCGGTTTCGATTTCCATGTCGTTCTTCACCATCATCTTGACGAGTGTGGGGAAATCAACTTCAGGAACCCAACCCAACTTGTCACGAGTCTTCGTGGAGTCACCAATCAACAAGTCAACTTCTGCTGGGCGAAAGAAACGCGGGTCCTGGCGCACGTAATTGTGCCAATCATCAAGGCCTACTTCTTCAAATGCCAACGTAAGGAATTCTTCAATGGAGTGGGTCTCGCCAGTGGCAACGACATAGTCATCTGGTTCTGGTTGTTGCAACATCATCCACATCGCGCGCACATAGTCGCCTGCGTAACCCCAGTCACGTTTTGCATCGAGGTTGCCCATGACCAATTCTTTTTCAACACCCAGCTTGATGCGAGCAGCCGTGTTTGAAATTTTGCGTGTGACGAACTCAAGTCCGCGACGAGGACCTTCGTGGTTAAACAAAATGCCCGAGCAGGCATAGATGCCGTAGCTTTCGCGATAGTTGATGGTGATGTCGTGACCGAATACTTTGGCACAGCCGTATGGTGAGCGCGGGTGGAATGGTGTGAGTTCAGTTTGTGGCACTTCACGCACTTTGCCGAACATCTCTGATGACGACGCTTGGTAGAAGCGAATCTTGTTGTTCTCCGAACCACCAACCCTTCGAATTGCCTCAAGCATGCGCAATACGCCAAGACCAGTGATATTCGACGTGAGCTCAGCTTGCCCAAATGAGATAGCCACGAACGAAATAGCCCCAAGGTTGTACACCTCATCTGGCTGCACGTATTCAAGGGCATTCACCAGGCTGGTGAGGTCAGCCAAATCGCCAGGCACCAATTCGACGTATGGGAACTCATCGCGGATCTGCAGGGCGCGAGGATTGTTCTGGCCTTTCAACATGCCAAAAACTTGATAGCCCTTCGAATGGAGAAACTCAGCTAAGTGCTGGCCGTCTTGACCGGTGATACCGGTGATAAATGCGCGGGGCATAACTTGACCTCGTTGATCGATAATCGGACTTGACAACGGTACCACCGCAGGTCTTTTGTACAGGTGAACTCTCCCATGAAACAAACCCCTACGCTTGACTCATGATTATGGTGCTGGCTGGGGGCGTTGGTGCTGCCCGTTTTCTCTCAGGACTAATAGGGGTGGTGAACCCAGCAGAAGTTGTGGCTGTGGTGAATACCGGCGATGACACCGAACTTCACGGATTATCCATTTCCCCCGATATTGACACCGTTATCTACACCTTGTCCGGGTCTATTGATCAAGGTCGCGGATGGGGACTTCACAATGAGACATGGCGAGCCATGGAAGCGCTGGAACGTTTTGAAGCCGTTCGACCTGTCGGATCTGCCGCTGCACCGCGTTGGTTCAACCTTGGCGATACAGATCTTGCGACACACTTTTATCGCACTGCTCGCGTTCGTGAAGGTGCAACACTTCAACAAATCACCGACGAACTGCGCACCGCATTCGGCCTGTCTGTCACTGTAGTTCCAATGTCAAATGATTCGGTGCGCACCATTGTTCACCTTGCAGATGGTCCTGTGCCCTTTCAGGAATATTTCGTGCGTCTACAACACAGTGTTCCTGTAACACGTGTTGAATTTGTCGGAGCGGACACGGCTTCGTTTATTGACCTATCGCTCATCAATGATGCAGACACCATTGTGATTGCCCCTTCGAACCCAATTGTGTCTATTGCGCCTATACGGGCCTTACCTGGAGTTGACACGGCTCTTACCGCACGTCGCGACAGCGTTGTTGCAATCTCTCCCATCGTGGCGGGTGCAGCCCTGAAGGGACCCGCTGACAGGATGTTGGTGGAACTAGGCCATGAACCAACTGTTGTTGGCGTCGCTCGGATCTACGCACCCATTTGTGGAACATTGATCATCGATTCACAAGATGAACATCTTGTGTCTGCAGTTGAGCGTGTAGGAATGCGCTGCATCACTACTGACACCATCATGTCAAAACCTGGAGTTGCAGCATCTCTCGCACGTATTGTAATTAATGCACCTACGAATAAAGGAGACCACTAATGGCACGACTCATGGCATGGAGCGTTGAAGGGATTGGTGAAATAGTTCCTGGGCAACAACTCGGAGACATCATCGTTGAAGCCTGCTCAGCAGAACCAAATGGACCACTGCGTGACAACGACGTGTTGATTGTGACGCAAAAGATTGTCTCTAAGGCTGAAGGGCGCCTGGTGCCCATAGACCCAGACGATCCACTCTCGCACAAAGTTCTTGTTGAACAAGAAGCTGCTCGCATTGTTCGTCGACGTGGCGACCTAATCATCACAGAAACCAAACATGGTTTTGTGTGTGCAAACAGCGGTATTGACTTATCAAACGTTGAACGCGGATACGCAGCACTTCTTCCGATTGATAGCGATCGTTCCGCTCGGCGAATCAGAGACATCGTGCGAGCAAAGCTTGGCGTCAATGTCGGTGTCATTGTTACTGACACATTTGGTCGCCCATGGCGAAAAGGGCTCACTGATGTTGCCATTGGGGTTGCAGGCATCGCAGGTGTTGTTGACCTGCGCGGAACCGAAGATGCACTTGGCAGAGTGATGCACGTGACAGAAGTTTGTGTTGCAGATGAATTAGCCAGCGCTGGCGAATTGGTGATGGGTAAGTCAAACGGAGTTCCCGTAGCCGTTATTCGTGGCGCTGACCCATCATGGTTTCGTGATTCATCGATGGAAGAGATTGTTCGTCCACCAAGTGAAGACCTGTTTCGCTAACGCAAAGTCGCGAGGCCATCTTTCAACGACGTAAAGGGCGACCACCCGAGCTGAATGCGAGCACGCACTGGTGACAACGACAGTCGAGCCAAATCATGAGGGCGAGCTGCACTTGTACGAGGCACTGGCGATGCAGCACCTGCCATCACTGACCATAAATCAGAAACTGAAGTTGCAATTCCTGTTCCGACATTGACCACTAAGCCGCCGGCCCTGTCTGTGGCACGAGCAATTGCATCAACTGTGTCATCAATATAAATGAAATCACGTGTTTGTTTTCCATTGCCGTGAACGATTGGCGCACGACCATTTGCCAGTGCATCAACAAATGAGGCAACGACCCCATCAGCTGCTCTCTGTCGCGGCCCGTAGACATTTCCCATTGCAAGAACGGTGAATTCCACTCCGTGGCGTTCGCGATACACAGAGTGAATGTCAGCTGCGGCGCGAGCCAACACCTCTTCACTGGTGCGAGGGTCATTGATGTGACCCTCTTTGATTGGCAAATCTCGCACCGCAACTTCGCCGTACAGCAAGCCACTTGGCAATGCGGTGATGACTTTCCCAACTCCACCGAGGCGAGCGGCTTCAAGAACGGCCACAGATAATTGCAGACTCGACAATGCGCCATTGAGGTGTGCATGCACTGGTGAGAAAGTTGCGAGATTGATAATGATCTTTGGTCTGCGCAGCGACACGAGTTCAGAAAACTCACGAGATTCAATTCCAATGTTTTGGAATTTGAATCGACCTGTTGCGTTGCGGGCATCAGCCAAGTTGGATAATGATCCACTCGACAAGTTATCGACTACTTCAACTTCGTGACCTTCTGCGATTAAGCGATCAACAAGGTGAGAGCCGATGAAACCAGCGCCACCGCACACCATAATCATCTTGGGCGCCATCGCTATACCGCTGCTTCTGAATCAGGCACTTTTGCATTAGCCAGTTGAGAAAATGGTGCGACACGTGCGTCAGCACCGACAACACAATCAATCAGCGATGCTTCAGAACCAATATTGCCCATGACAAGCGAACGTTCCAGGCGAACTCGAGCCCCGATATGTGCGCCAGGGAGAACAACTGAATCAATAATGACGCACCCCTCTTCCACTATGGCTGCTTCGCCAATGACACTATGTGTAATTGATGCTGACGAATGCACATGAGCTTGTGGCCCGACCGAGGCCAAGATTCGCGCACGTGTTCCGTCAATGAGGTCAAGGTTGGCGCGCAGGTAAGTGCTCGGAAGGCCAGTGTCAATCCAATAATCATCGGTAGGCATTGCTGCAAGACTTCCGTCAGCCACCATTGCGGGAAACACGACACGCTCAATGGAAAGGCGTTCCCCTTCGGGAATGCGACTAATTACTACTGGCTCTAAAACGTACGTGCCGGCATTCACCAGATTGCTTGATGTTTCTCCGGGAGCAGGCTTTTCAACAAAGCGTTGCACCCAACCCTTGTCATCTGTTTCGACAACTCCGTATTGCGATGGGTCAGCGACAGGTGTGAGGTGCAGAGTTCCTTCAGCTCCTTGGCTCCTATGAAACGCCACCAATTTTGACAAATCAACGTCACACATGATGTCACCATTCATCACAATGAACGTGTCGGATACACCAGCATGACGTGCTGCAAATGCAATTGCGCCAGCCGTGTCAAGAGGTTCTGGTTCTACTGCGTAATGCAATGCAATTCCTGCACACACGCCGTCAGGAAATGCCTCAAAGAAAGGTTCTGGTTTAAACCCAATTGCGAGAACTACTTCAGTAACACCAGCAGTACCGAGCGATGCAATGAGATGTTCTAATTGACGCACATTCGCTATTGGTAACAGCGGTTTGGGCGTAGTCAGCGTGAGTGGTCTCAGCCGAGTTCCGAAACCCCCGACAAGAACAACAGCGTGCATCAGCCGCCAGTAGTTGTTGTAGTGGCGGCAGCAACAGTTGTTGTGGTGCCACCACCAAATTCAGATTCCACGATGTCTGACAACTTCGCAGCTGCATCTGGCAACGGAATTTGCGTGCCAGGAGCAACATACGCAACGGCAATTGCCATTTCGTCGTTGAGAATTCTTACGTTAGTGAAATCCGTTATATAGCGCTTTGAGTTTGTGTCTTCGCTGGCCTTTGGCCAAGCAATAACTTGGACTTGTGCATCAACCAATTTGCCTGACTTATCTTTGCATTGATCTTTGCTGACCGCGTATGACACGCCTTTGTTCTGGCCGGCTGGAAATGTGATTCCCTTTGTTGTCACTTGAACACCATAGGTAGCGAGATACAAGCCCAACTTCGCTTTTTTGCCCGCAGATGCGATTTGCGGGTACCACCGAATGACGCCATCTTCGCGACTAAAGACTCCGTACTTGGCAAAGTTGGGATCAGGAGTAGTGGACTTTTGCATGTCGCCTGTGAGATCAACCAGATAAGCGTCGCAGTGGTAGATACCAAACGGAATGTGCCAGCGATCAGAAGTAGTTGGAGCTACGTCATTTGCAGGAGGTGCTTGACGAGAATACGAAATGAGGCCAGTACCGATAATGACGATGACTGCCATGATGGTCGGGAAAAGGGTGCCTCCTTGAAAGCGCACCTTCTTGCCTTTGCCCTTCTGCGCGAGACGGGCGACTTTTTTTGCTGATGAACCACTAGCCACGAAGGATTGAGGCTACCTGCTAGACGCCCAGTGAGGCGATTACATCGAGGTATGAATGGGCAACCCGTGCTGGAGACACATGAGATTCAATCCATAATCGACCGCGTGCGCCTGCTTCAGTGGTGGCCGAGCCTGAATTCACCATCGCACGAAGTGCATCAGTGAAGGCAATCGGATCATCGGGCGCCACCGAGACACCCGCGCCGCTCTCGGCCAAGATACGCGTCACTTCAGTACCCGCATCGATGGCCGCAACAACGGGTCGGCCGGCCGCAAGAATGCTGTACGTCTTTGACGGAACACTGACCGCGCCAAGCCCAGCGCGCAACGGCACCACGTGTACATCGGCAGTGGCAAGAACCTCGGCCACTCGCTCTGCAGGTTGATAGCCAGAGAATCTGATATTGGAAAGTCCAACAGCATTGCGTTCCAATTCTGAACGTGCAGCACCATCACCGTTGATAACGAACGTCACTTCAGGCATCTGACGAGCAGCGTGCAACATCATGGTGAGCGATTGCGAGTAGCCAACGTTGCCTGCATACATCACAACTTGCTCTGTCCCGATCCGCAACTCTTCGCGATACGAAGTCATTCTGTCACGGGGCGTGATTCGATCACTATCTACAAAATTAGGAATCACATGCACCTTGTGTTGGTGTTTAGGTGCAATCTTTGCCAACACATTTGCTCGCAAGTCTTCTGACAACACAACCACAGCATCAGATCGGTGATAACTGACTCTCTCTAGCCATCGAGACACTGCAATGATGCTGGCGTTTGTGATTGCTCCCGTTTCAATTGCCGCATCTGGGAATACGTCTTGAATATTGAACACTGACGGACAGCGACGAATACGGCTGGCAAGCCAACCGGTCAAGCCAAGCGTCAGTGGTGGCGACATTGATATCACTGCAGCGGGACGTCGATAAATGCCACCGGCAAAAACAGCGCAGACACCAGCAATTGCACTAAAGGCACCGAATCCGATTGCGCGGCGCAGCAGATTGGATTTGCTCTTCCCAGGAAACGGATGCACGCGAATGATAGAGCCCCATACAGTTTTCTCACGGCGAACTAATCGACCAGTCCAGCCCGTTTCGATGGCATGGGTTCGGTACCACGGCAATGATGTCACCACGTGCACTTTGTAATCTATTGCCACAAACTCATGCACGATGCGAGTGATTACATCGCCAGTCGGTGCAGTGTCAGGTGCAAAATGTGGGCACAGAACAATGATTGGTCGGCTCATCTGATACCTCGCGCCGCTGCAAGCACCAAGTCATATTGCTCGACTAATTCAGTAGCAGATATCTCAGATGTAAAAGCTCGGGCCCGATCTTTTCCTGCAACCACAAGCTCCTCACGGCGCATCTTCACAGCTTCCAATGCGCGCACCCATGCATCGTTCTCAAGTGGACACACAAGCCCCGCGTCTCCTACCACTTCGGGCAAACTGCCCCGATCACTGCACACAACAGGAGTACCGCAACGCATCGCCTCAATTACTGGCGCACCGAACCCTTCGTATTGACTAGGAAACACCATCGCTTCTGCCATTGCTAACAATCCGTTGCGATCAGCGTTTGAGACTCGGCCAGACATCACCACGCGATCGCAAAGACCTAGCGTGTCAATCAATTGCTCTACCTCTTCGTGTGCAGAACCGTGTGAACCCATACAAATAAGACGCAGTGTGGGATCTCCCCACCGACCTTTCTCGCTAGCCATTAGGTGCAGCAAGAAGGCGTGATTTTTGTGAGGATGAGTGATGGCGGGATACACAAGAACAGGTCCGCTACCAAGACCAAATTGATGGCGCAACGCATCGCTACTAGTTGTCTCACCATCAAAAGCCGCTTCCAAACCGTGACGCACCACACTGATTTTTGACGGCGCAATCCCGAATGCACGCACCAACGTGCCAGCAACAAAACGAGACGGTACAGCAATCCGGACCGCACGTTGCAACGATGACGGAACCATCTTGTTGAGATATTTCAATTTTACTGGTGCAACATAATGCGGATAATCAATCCACTGCACATCATGAATAGTCACTAATGTGTGTTTGTTCCCGACGCGAGGAATAGAACCGCCACCGTGATGTACTACTTGATATTGACGGGTGCGCCACGCCAGCCATGTATGTTCAAGAAAAATACGCTCCACACGACGCGTACATGAACTAGGTGCTTCATACACTGTGAAGGCTGCCGCAATGCGTGGGTGTCGTTCACAAAATCCACGTGGCGCAAAGACATCGACTTGATAGTTGTGTGTGATTGATGCAAGTCCGTCAAGTTGGCGCAACAAATATTCTTCACTACCTCCGACCCCGGGTACACACCACAATAAGTTCATCGCCGCATATCGTGTAATCATGAGCGCGCTCCAAGAACTTCTTTATATGCACTGACTGTGGCTGCAGCTGTGACCGACCATGGCACTTCCGCTGCACGCGCAATGCCGCTCGTGCGAAGCCCATCAACATTTGACAATGCTTCGGAAATCCCTGCTGCAATTGATTCAACACTGAGCGGATCAACCAGCACCGCAGCACCACCTGCCACCTCTTCGGTTGAGGTTCCTCGAGAGGTCACCACAGCTGCACCATGAGCCATGGCTTCAATGACGGGCAATCCGTACCCTTCCAAGATTGATGGGAATGCAAAAACGGTGCACGCCTCGTATAACGCAGGCAAATTGTGTGCCGGAACAAAACCTGTAAAGCGAACGTCGTATGCGGTTGACGGAGTGTGGTCTCCCCACCCAGCCATACCAACAACGACCAATGGCGGTGCGCCACGAATGGAATCCAAAGCTGCGATTAGTCGCGCCAAGTTTTTTCGTGGCTCAAGTGTCCCAACAAACAAAACAAAACGTTCAGGCAAGTCATATGTTGCGCGTACTCGGGCGCGGTCCACATCTGTGATGGTTTGGGTCGAAACACCAAGAGGTACGAGACGCAATCGGTCTGCGTCAATATCTGCTGTTCGGCAATCATCAAGCGTTGCTTGTGAAGAACACAAGACCATTGCAGCCGTGTCACGAATAATGTCGAGACTGCGGCGGAACACTTTGTTGCCACGTGCAGTGAAGAAATCTGGATGACGCAAAAAGGCCAAGTCATGAATTGTGACAACTAATGGCAACGACGTCGCTGGAGGAATGATGGTTGTGGAATGCACAAGATCGGCGTCGTCGACAACCGACTCCACTTTCGGCCACCGAAGCCGCAACCACGATTCATACAGAAATGGCCCGCCAATCGGGAGCGAGTTCACTGAGATCGAAGGAACAAATCCGCCTGTTGGCGGGTGGCGATGTCGACCTGCCACCCCAATAACCCCTACATCTGGCCGCAGTGCCAGCTCACGAGCCACCTCTATAGCGGCAATTCCGGTCCCTCCAGGGACTCGGTGCCAGCATTGTTCGAGGGTGTAGGCGATGAGCACCCCTTCATTCTGACCGTTCCAGTCGTACTATGGCATCCATGTCGGAAT
>SHUR01000022.1 GCA_009694565.1 Ilumatobacteraceae bacterium
CCTTCTGCTGATCGCTTGTCGCCGTTGCCCACACCGCCAGAGAACAGAACATCGCCGCATGCCTCTGACATTGACTGCAGCAGATCAAATTCGTGCGCTGCTTTTGTTGCAAAATCATTGACTGCTTGGAAAATTCCACCACCGCCAGCGTTGAGGCCGTCCGCAATGGCGAGGTATTCATCCTTTGGCGCAAGGGTGCCCGGTACGTAGCGTCCGTCAGGAACCACGTGCAACAAAATGCGCGAAGTTGAAAAGCCAACGGCACCTCCTGCAACTGATTCAGCAACAATGTCGCTCATGCGTTGTAGTTCTTGTGCGGTTGCAGGCTCGTCGCTAAGTGACCGTTCACCCATGACGTTGTAGCGCACTGCGCAATGCCCAACCATGCCAACAATGTTGAGAGCAGGATTGAGTTTTTCAACTGAATCTAAGTACTCGGGATATGTCTCCCAGTCCCATGCAAGACCATTCAGAATCGCATCACGTGGAATGTCTTCAACGCTTTCCATCATCTCTGCGAGGAATTGCTCATCGCCTTTTGCGACGGGAGCAAATGTCACGCCGCAGTTACCCATCAATACGGTGGTGACACCATGCCATGAACTTGATGTCATCAGTGGGTCCCAGCCCACTTGGGCATCAAGGTGAGTGTGAAGGTCGATGAAGCCTGGAGTCACGGCAAGACCTTTGGCATCTATCTCTCGTGTTCCGATTTCTCCGGTGAGATCACCAATAAATGTGACTGTGTCTCCATCGATCGCGATGTCAGCTGAGTATCCATCGCGGCCTGTGCCGTCGACGATGAGTCCGTTACGGATAATTAGGTCATGTGCCACGTGTGCCCCCAAGATGTGCTGTTTCTAGAACAATACACACTGCGTTCGAGGCCTGTGCAGGTGGATGTCCTAGTCTTAGCCCTTACCTAAATCGATGGAGGAGTCACATGTCAGACATGAGCGTGCAGTCACTGTTTTCAGTGAAAGGGAAAGTTGCCCTTGTGACCGGAGGGTCACGTGGAATCGGCGAAATGATTTCTGCTGGACTTTTGGCAAATGGTGCCAAGGTCTACATTTCGGCACGTAAGGCACAGGCGTGCGATGAGGCCGCTAAGCGCCTCATGGATACATACGGCGGAGAGTGCATTTCCCTTCCAGCCAATGTGGCAGAGATCGAAGGAATCGAAGCATTGGTCGCAGAAATTTCCAAGCGCGAGAAGTACGTCGACATTCTGATCAACAATGCTGGTGTGTCATGGGGTGCACCAATTGAAGAGTTCCCTGAAATTGGTTGGGACAAGGTGATGGACACCAATGTGAAAGGAGTCTTTTTCCTCACTCAGAAATTGCTTCCGTTGTTGCAGGCACGGGCCACGAAGGACAACACGTCACGCATTGTGAATATTGGTTCAATCGATGGCATTGGCACTCCACGTTTTGAGACCTACTCATATGGCCCCTCGAAGGCTGCAGTGCATTCGTTGACAAAAGTTCTTGCAGGTCGTTTGGCTTCGCGCCACATCATTGTCAATGCAATTGCACCAGGACCATTTCCCACATGGATGTTGTCTACTGGTGTTGGCGGTGGCGGAGATGTAGATAACACCGATTGGGAAACAGTTGGTCGCATGAACCCAAGTGGCCGTGTCGGTACCCCAGAAGACATAGCCGGCTTGGCGTTGTACTTGTGCTCCCGCGCTGGTGCATTCACCGTTGGTGAAGTCATCACCTGCGACGGCGGTTCGCTCCTGCGATAAGGTTTGCCTCATGACAGGTGAACCACTCAAAGATGCTCGCATGCAATGGGCGGCTTTAGCGTCAATTGGCGCTGGTGTTATTCACGGTACTGCCGTAGGGCTGCATGCAGATCACCCCACGCTCTCGCGGATTTTTTTGGTACTGACTGTTTTGCAGGTCGCATGGGGAGTCATGGCTCTGCAGCGCTCGCAGTTGACTGTTGTTCTCTCAGGTTTTGCAATCAATGGTGCTGCGGCAATCGGGTGGTTGTTGACACGTACCACTGGAATTGCATTCGTTAATGGTTTAGAGATTGTTGAAAAACCACAAACAGCAGACATCTTGAGTGCCACGCTTGCGGTGGCGTCAGTTGCTGCAGCATTGTGGGCGTGGCGTAGACGCGGAACCCCATCACGTCCTACGTTGTATGTCAATGCGGTGTATTTGTGCAGTGCAGTGACTCTGTTGGCTTTGTGGTCAGTCACGGGCCAAGTCCATAGCGACGTTCATGACATTGCGCTAACCGATTCGGGTCTTTCTATCAATGCTGATGGAGTCATTATCTCTCCCAGCACTGTTGCGCCATCGGTAGCAGAGACTTCGACAACTAACGCATCTGGAGTATCCCGTTCTAATGAGGCGCAAACTTCTCAATCGAAGTCTGTTGTTTCTTTGCCAAGTCAAACTGCTGTGCCAACAACTGTTGTCAATACGACTACAACGATCAAGCCTCCGCATTCGTTGACCACGGCTCAATCTTTGGCTGCCGCATCTGGGTGGCCGCGGCGTTATGACCCCGCGAATCCAATTGATTTTTCTGGGATTGGTGGCGTGACAACAGAACAGGCTGCTCGAGCGACAACGCTGATTCAGTCGGCTCAGCGCGACCTTCCAAAATACGCAGAAACTTCTGCCGCGAGGGCGGATGGTTACATTTCAATAGGTGATGAATTGACCGGGTTTGAACACTTTATTAAGTACTCGCTTCTGACAGACGGTCGCGTGCTTGATACCACTGCACCAGAGTCATTGGTATATGCGGTTAATGGTGGTGTGAAGACCCTCGTGTCGGCAATGTTTATCGCAAATCCAGGAACACCGCTTGCAGATACGACATTGGTGAATTACGCAGGCGGTCTGATGCAGTGGCATGTGCACTCCAACTTGTGTTGGGTAATGATTAATGGTGTTCCCAAAGTTGTTGGCGTCACTAATGCTGCTGGCGCCTGTTTGATTGGAACTCTGCAAACTGGTGGTGCACCAATGGTGCATGTCTGGATAGCGCCTCATGCGTGTGGACCATTTGCCGCGTTAGAGGGCAATGGTGCGGGAGTAGCGAATGCGAGCGATGCGGAGCGCGTTGACTTCTGCAATAAAGACCACTAGTTATTCCTTCAGGCGGCGGTCCTGTTTCTTTGCTGAGTCGCGTTTCTTACTGTCAAGGCGCCGCTCAACAGACCCACGCGTCGGGCGCGTTTTCTTCCGTGGTGCGGGAGGAGGGGCGGAGGCCTCATTGAGCTTTTCCACAAGCTGTTCAACGCATAAGACCCTATTTCGCCATTGACTTCGACTTGTCTGGCAGGTGATGGAAATCTGCTCGTCGAACGATTCTTCCAGGCGTGCCCGAATCGTTTCAGAGCACGAAATATCTGTCAGTGAAATAGTCAACGTCGCTTTTGTCGAATTTTTGTTGACATTTTGTCCGCCAGCGCCAGAGGACCGAGAAAAAGTCCACACCATCGCGTCTGCCTTCACGCGTACGCCGCGCGCTGCACGAAGGTCTTCATCGGGTGTCACGTCTCCATTATGTGCCAGAGAGCGTCTTAGGCTGAGCCAATGCCACAAGATGATGTTTCAGAAGAGATGATTGCCACGCCTCGGCTTGAACTTCATCACATCTCTGCGGTTGACCTCATTTCACTTTTCGAAGATCCTGAGGACGTTTCTATATATGCGGGCAAGCCGTACATCAATCCCCATCGTGTTCTAATGGATGAGAGTGGGCCATTGAGATGGCGCGTTCCTCAAGTGAAAGCGAACCCGTCAGTCAACAAGTGGTTTGTGCGCTGGATGGTGAACACGGCAACTAGGGAAATTGTGGGCGGTATCTCATTTCATGGTCCACCCGATGAGCAGGGGATGATGGAGATTGGTCTCAGTGTTCATCCTGATTTTCTACGACTCGGCTATGCAACTGAGGCTCTGGCTGGAATGTGGTCGTGGGTTGTCGAACAAGCTGGTGTTGAATTGTTGCGTTATACCGTGGCCCCGGACAACCTGGCGTCTGTTGCTGTTGTCGAGAAATTTGGCTTCGCGAGTGTGGGGCAACAGATAGACCCTGAAGATGGCCCAGAAGATATTTACGAAATGTCGGCCAACGAATTTCGTCAGCGGTTCAGTTAGCGCCCTGGTGGGCTGTGTATTACCACCACGGAATGTGTTGTGGTGCCTGCGTGGCGATGAACTGCAAGTTCTCTGTATTCGGCAGAATTCCACCAGGTGTTTAAAGCTTCTTCTGAGTCAAACTCGAGCACCACAGTGCGTCCTTGCTCGTATGTTCCTTCAAGAATTGTCGGTGCGTCGTCATACGTGAGGAAGCGACCGCCGTGTGAACGCAAGATAGGAAAGAACCCCTTTTCATAGGTGCGGTATTCATCAGAGTTTGTCACAGTGAAGTGTGCAATGAATCGAACGGTGGAATCTGTAGCCATGGGTGCCTTTCGGGAGCTTTGTTTCAGTCTTCCAAAGAAAGGTCTATGGTGCTTGACGGGAACTGCCATGGGTCTAGTGTCATGGAACTACCAATTCGGAGGTTTCCATGTCCAGTAATCACACCAACGACCCTCGAATTGATCCACGAATCAAAGCACTTTTAGAAGCGATGCCCAGCTTTGCTGCTCCACACGTCGCAGACCGTGAAGCGATGCTCGCCCAAGCTAATAGTCCCGAATCACTAGAGGGGATGAATATGTATCGCGCCGCTATGTCGATGTGTGACAACGAAGAGGCTGCACCATCAAAGGGACTGCGTATCACGGAAGAAAAAGTGACATCGCAACCAGATGGAAATACCATCAATCTTCGAATCATCCGTCCTGACACGACCGATGTCCTTCCGTGTTTGTATTACATCCACGGCGGCGGCATGGCTTCGTTGTCGTGCTTTGATGGCAACTACAGCGCATGGGGTCGCATTCTTGCTGCAAAGGGTGTTGCAGTGGTGATGGTCGATTTCCGTAATGCAGTGTCACCTTCTTCTGTTCCAGAAGTGGCACCGTTCCCTGCAGGCCTCAATGACTGCGTTTCCGGACTGAAGTGGGTTCATGCCAATGCAGCAACTCTCAAAATTGATACGTCGCATATTGTGGTTGTTGGTGAGAGCGGTGGCGGCAATCTCACATTGGCTACGGGGTTGCAACTCAAGAAGAACGGCGATCTGGACTTGATTGCAGGGCTCTACGCGCTTTGTCCATACATCGCCGGCAAATGGCCTCTGCCGGAAAATCCCTCGTCAACAGAGAACAACGGCATCTTTCTAGATCTGCATAACAACAACGGCGCTATGGGCTATGGCATTGAAGCATTTAATTCGCGCAACCCATTGGCATGGCCAAGCTTTGCAACAGAAGAAGATGTTCGAGGGTTTCCGCCAACAGTGATCAGTGTGAACGAATGTGACCCATTGCGCGACGAAGGAATCAACTTCTTTCGATTGCTATTGCGCGCCGGCGTTGCAGCACGTGGACGCACCATGTTGGGGACAACTCATGGAATCGAAATTATGCCGATTGCATGTCCTGACATCACAGAAGCAGCTGCCAACGACATCGTTGCATTCCTAATGTCTCTTTAGAGAAAAATGGAGCGGGTGACGGGAATCGAACCCGCATAATCAGCTTGGAAGGCTGAGATTCTAGCCATTGAACTACACCCGCGTATTGGGTCACTAGGTTACTGGACTTACGGCGTAAAAACCTCGGACTAGGGCGAGAGCGCAACTCACCGTGGGCGTTCGCCGTAGTCCTGCCATGGGGCATCACGCTCACGAATGACTTCACGAAAGCCTTTTTCGCTAAAGCCTTCTACCCATTGTTGGGCTTCTTCTGTGTGGCGAGTGATGCCATCGAAAAAAGTGCCTAATAGTTGAGAGGTGCGCAAACCCATGTTCTCGAATGCTTGGTTAATGAGCAATTTGTTGAGTGCAAGTTGGTTGGCCGGAATGTGGCGGAAGCGACGTGCTTCTTCTTCGATGAATGCGCCAAGTTCGTCTGGTGGGCACACATGTGAGACGAGCCCAATGCGATATGCAGTGTCAGCGTCGATGGCGCGACCCGTGAGAATGAATTGCTTGGCATGTTCAAGCCCGAGGCGATACACCCACATCATGGTTGTCGGTGTTCCGTATATGCGGCTCGGTGCATAACCGATGTGCGCGTCTGATGCCATGTAGAGCAAGTCGCAACACATCACAAGATCTGTCGCGCCGCCGATGGCCCATCCTTTGACTTCGCCTAGAACTGGTTTTGGGCATTCCCAAATTTTCATGAAACGTTTGACGTTGTTTCCCATGAACTGCCAGTCCCGCACGGGGTCCCACGCACCTTCACGTGGCTCTGGCCCCTTAGCTCCGTACGGCGTTGACCATCCGCGCACTTCGTCAGCGTCTGAACCAGACGAACTAGCAGCTAAGTCGTATCCGGCAGTAAATGTGTCGCCTTCGCCGCGAAGAACGATTGCACACACGTCACGGGATTTTGTCGCGCGGTCTATTCCGTCGGCGATTCCTTGAATGACTTCGTCGGTCAGGGTGTTCTTCTTGTGTGGCCGATTGATTGAGATGATGGCGATGTCATCACGTTCCACATAAAGCACAGGTTCGGTCATGAAGTGATTCTGACAGATAGATCATTGACGTCGTGCGGTCAGACCTTTTCGAGAAATATGAGCGGAATTTCGCGCTCAGTCTTGAGTTGGTATCCGCCATAGTTTGCATACTTCGCAACAATGATGGGCCACATTTCATCGCGCTCATCAGATGTTGCGATGCGAGCACGTCGTTCGTGTTTGGCTTCTGTTTGGGTCGCAACCCATACGGTGGAATTGGCTCGCAGGTTCACAAACCAAGCAGGGTGGTGGTCGTCACCGCCACGCGATGCAACCACGACATAAGTGTCACCTTGTTGAATAGGCGAGGTCAACATGCATTCTCGTGGTTGCCCAGATGTGCGGCCAGTAGTCGTGAGCTTCAGTACGGGCATATTGCCAGCGTTCCATCCCTTTTTGCCGCCTGAGACGGTGAGGATTGTTTTATGAACAAAGTTCATAGTTTTGAGGGCGAAGTCGCTCGGCACCTTCACAAGGGTACTTCCCGTGTGGTGTGACTTATGTGTCCGCCTTCTGATGCTGATTAGTTGCCAAGTACAATCGGTTACTACATGTTGAAGAGTCTTCTCACTACAGTTCTTGCCAAATACAAGGGTCTTTTGTGGGTCGTGGTCGTATTTCAAGCTATTCAGGCTGTGGCAGGGCTATTCCTGCCCACTTTGAACTCTGACATCATTAACAACGGCATCGTGAAGCAGGACATCGGATACATCTGGCGAATCGGCGCTCTGATGTTGCTGGTCACAGTCCTTCAAATTGGCTTTTCAATCACGGCTGTGTATTTCGGGTCAAGAGTTGCCATGGGATTTGGGCGTGACGTGCGACGAAGCTTGTTTCACCAGGTCAACGATTTCTCGGCTCGAGAGGTTGCACAGTTCGGTGCTCCGTCACTGATAACACGAATCACAAACGATGTGCAACAAGTACAAATGCTTGTTCTGATGACGTGCACTCTGTTGCTAAGTGCACCCTTCACCTCAATTGGTGGTGTTTTTCTCGCCATGGATCAAGATCTTGGTTTGTCGCGCATCTTGATGTTCTCCATTCCGATTCTTGCTGTCTTGCTCGGTGTCATCATTGGAAGCATGGTGCCGTCATTTCGCAAGATGCAAGAGCGAATTGACCGCATCAACGAAATTCTTCGAGAACAGCTCACCGGTATTCGTATTGTTCGCGCCTTTGTGCGAGAGCCAGAAGAGAAGAAGCGTTTTAGCGACGCAAATGCTGCCGTCACTGAAGTGGCATTGCGCGGTGGTCGCTTGCAGGCGTTGATGTTCCCGACCGCAACTCTGATCATCAATATCTCAAGCGTTGCTGTGGTGTGGTTTGGGTCAGATCGAATCAATGATGGCCTGATGAAGCCCGGCGCAATGATTGCATTCCTCACGTATCTCACACAGATCTTGATGTCGGTCATGATGGCTACATGGATGGCGGCTCTTATTCCACGTGCATCAGTGAGTGCGGAACGAATTCAAGAAGTTCTCAATACCCCGACATCAGTAGTAGTTGCAGAGAATGCGATAACAGAATTGCAACAGACCGCTGTTCTTCAGTTTGATTCTGTCGGTTTTCACTATCCTGGCGCTGAACTTCCTGTTCTCGACAAGGTTTCTTTCACTGTTAGGGCAGGCCAGACATTGGCTGTTATCGGAAGCACGGGTTCTGGAAAGACAACATTGGTCAGTCTTATTCCTCGTTTGTTTGACGCAACGAGTGGTGCAGTATTGCTCGACGGAGTTGATGTGCGAGACCTTGCTCCCGAGGCATTGTGGTCTCGGGTGGGCATCGTTCCCCAGAAGCCGTACTTGTTCTCAGGCACTGTTGCGAGCAACCTCGGGTATGGCAAAGAAGACGCCACTGAAGAAGAGATGTGGGAAGCATTGCGTACTGCACAAGCTGAAGACTTCGTGCGAGCAATGCCAGGTGGACTCGATGCAGTAATCGCCCAAGGCGGCACGAATGTGTCTGGTGGGCAGCGCCAACGGTTGGCTATTGCCCGAGCGCTTATTCGCCACCCAGAGATCTATTTGTTTGATGATTCATTTTCGGCACTCGACCTGGCTACAGATGCACGGTTGCGTGAGGCACTGGCGCCGTCAGTTCGCGACGCCGTGGTCGTTATTGTTGCTCAGCGAGTCTCAACCATTCGCGATGCGGACCAAATTTTGGTGCTGGAAGATGGTGCGTGCGTTGGGCTCGGTACGCATGACGAACTATTGGCTACGTGCCCCACATTCCTAGAGATTGTTGAATCACAGGCGGCAGTAAACGAGGGTGTCGCATGAGTACCGAGAACGAAACCGAAGACGAAAAACCAGCCCAACACATGCCAGGTTCTGAGCTTCGTACATCGCGTATGAGCACAGTTGGAATGCCCGTAGAAAAATCAGAGAACTTCTCTGAAACTGCGCAGCGCTTACTTCGTTTGATGTCGAATGAAAAGTACCTCGTGATACTGATCATGCTTCTTGCATTCGCCAGCGTTGCCCTGGTAGTGCTTGGCCCCCGAATACTCGGTCACGCAACAGACATCTTGTTCGACGGACTGACTAAGCGTGACGGCCAAACAGGCGTTAATTTCGCGTCACTGCATCGCACATTGATATTTGCACTTGGCTTATATGTTATGTCGTTCGTTTTGGCCTATAGCCAGACGTACATGCTTGCGGGTGTTGTGCAACGCACCATGTTCACATTGCGCGCCGATGTTGAGGCAAAAATACATAGATTGCCACTGAGCTATATTGACCGTCACTCACGCGGAGACTTATTGAGTCGTGTCACGAATGACATTGACAACATTTCTCAGAGTTTGCAGCAGTCACTCAGCCAGTTGATCACGTCATTACTCACGATCGCTGGTGTCTTGATCATGATGCTCGCGTTGTCTCCGGTACTTGCAATTATCGCCATCATCACTGTCCCAGTCTCGATAAGCACCATGAATCGTCTGGCGCGTCGGTCAAAGCAGAAGTTCATTGCACAGTGGTCTCACACGGGTGCGTTGAACGGACTGATTGAGGAAACGTTTACAGGCCATGCGATTGTGAAGACGTTCGGTCGTCAGCGCAGTGTGGAAGATCGTTTTGCGACTACTAATGAAAAACTTTACGAAGCAGGGTTTGGAGCGCAATTTATTTCTGGGTCTATTCAGCCGGCCATGATGTTCGTTGGAAACTTGAACTATTTGATGATTGCGGTTGTGGGTGGTATTCGTGTTGCATCGGGTTCTATGGGGCTTGGTGATGTGCAGGCATTTATTCAGTACTCACGCCAGTTCACTCAACCGCTCACTCAGACAGCGTCAATGATGAACGTGTTGCAGTCGGGTGTTGCTTCTGCAGAACGCGTTTTCGAAGTTTTGGACTCCGAGGAAGAGAGCCCCGAAGCAGAGTTCGTGCCATCTGCCCCTGTGCAAGGTCGCGTTGCCTTTGAGAATGTGACATTCTCATACAACCCTGATCGACCGCTGATTACAGATTTGTCATTAGTTGCTGAACCGGGCACGACTGTGGCCATTGTGGGGCCAACGGGTGCGGGCAAGACCACTTTGGTGAACCTCATCATGCGGTTCTATGAATTGAATGGAGGTCGCATCACGCTTGACGGTCGCGACATCTCACTCATGCCGCGCAGTGAATTGCGCTCAAACATCGGCATGGTGTTGCAAGATACGTGGCTCTTCGGGGGAACTATTCGCGAAAACATTGCCTATGGAAAGCCTTCGGCAACAGAAGAGCAAATTCGTATCGCAGCCAAGGCAGCATATGTTGATCGTTTCGTTCATTCGTTGCCAATGGGGTACGACACCATTTTGGATAATGAAGGTGGAGCAGTGAGTGCGGGCGAAAAGCAACTGCTCACTATTGCTCGTGCATTCCTGGCCGACCCAACAATTCTGATTCTTGATGAAGCAACAAGCTCGGTAGACACGCGAACTGAAGTACTGATCCAGCGCGCAATGGTGGCATTGCGGAGTCAGCGCACAAGTTTTGTTATTGCGCACAGACTTTCCACCATTCGTGACGCAAACGTCATTCTTGTAATGGAAGAAGGCCGGATAGTTGAGCAAGGTTCTCATGAAGAACTGCTTGCATCACGGGGTGCGTATTTCCGTTTGTATCAGTCACAGTTCTCTGGAGCTTTAACTGACGTTGACTAGTTACTTGACTTTGCTAATGATGTCTTCGCCATACTGGGCGAGTGTGTCGGCAGTTCCGCGGTAGAACAAGAACGCGGGCACAATGACCCGTTTGACACCAAGAGCTTCAAGTGCGCTGATCTCTTCTAATGCGTTTGGGCCAATTGCACCGTTGCCGCCAGTTGTTATCTCAACATCTGCTGGATTACGGCCATGATTGATGGCTGACTCGCATGTAACAGCAATTAATCGTGCAAGCTCCTCATGCGAACCACCTGCAGGAAAGAAGCCATCACCCAGACGACCAGCTCGCTTCGCCGCAATGTCCGTACTGCCACCAATGTGAATGGGAATTGAGCCTTTGACTGGTTGTGGTCGCAAGATGCAGTTATCAAAGTTCACGTATTCGCCGTGGTACGACGCCTTGTCTTCTTTCCATAATGCGCGCATCGCATCAATGTTTTCATCATTGCGTTTTCCTCGTTCGCTAAACGGCACACCAATTGCATCAAACTCTTCTTTCATCCAGCCAACGCCAGTACCAAGAAGCATGCGTCCGTTTGACATGAAGTCAAGTGTTGCCAGTTCCTTTGCAAGGACAACGGGATTGCGTTGCGGCAAAATGAGAATTCCTGTTGCAAGGTTGATTTCCTTGGTTGCTGCAGCGATGTAGGTAAGCCAAATCAGGGGATCTGGAATCGGGGAATCATCACCGCCAGGCATTTTGCCAGTGTCACTATATGGGTATGGAGACTTGTAATCAGAAGGGACAACAACATGTTCCACAGTCCACAAAGATTCAAACCCCGCCGCCTCAGCTGCCTGTGCCATGGCGACTGCCTTGTCGGGATTGATAAAGGGGCCAGTATTAGCGAAGGCAATAGCAAATTTCATGATGTGTTTTCTTTGTAGTGGAAGTTCTTACAGTACTTTGCGGAACAACTTCAGCTTGCGCGCTGTGTATGGCGGGTACGTAATCTTCGGATCAATCTTTGTGCCACGCTTCAGGACTGGTTTCATGTGCTGGAAGATGCGTACTCCGGATTTTCCGTGGTAGCCGCCCATTCCGCTTTCGCCAATACCACCGAAAGGCAAGTGAGGGCTAGTGAGATGCAACAATGTGCCGTTCACTGTGACTCCGCCTGCAGTGGTGCGTTCGAGGACTTCATTCACCACTGAACTGTTCTCAGCAAAAATATACAACGCCAATGGGTGATCACGACTTGTGATGAACTCAATTGCTTCATTCGTATCTTTCACGCTGATGATGGGAAGCAGCGGTCCGAAGATTTCTTCTTGCATGATTGGTGCATTCAGGTTCACGTTGCCAAGAACAGTCGGTGCGACATACCGATCAGCGGCTGCAGACTCACCACCGATAATTGGAGTTCCACCTGTCATAAGTGAGACAAGTCGGTCGAAGTGTCGTGGTGAAACAATGCGTCCGTAGCTGTCACTGGTGTGAGGGTTGGCACCGTAGAAGTCAGTGATTGAAGTGCGTAGCGCATTGACAAATTTTGCTTCGACAGAAGAGTCGACCAACACATAGTCAGGGGCTACACATGTTTGGCCTGCATTCAGCCACTTGCCCCACGCAACGCGTCGTGCAGCAACTTCGATATTGGCGCTCTTGTCAATGATGACTGGACTCTTGCCACCAAGTTCCAAAGTGACAGGTGTGAGGTTCACTGCGGCAGCAGCCATAACTACGCGACCAATTTTTCCGTTGCCGGTGTAAAAGATGTGGTCAAACTTTTGAGCCAACAACTCAGTGGTCTCAGGCACGCCACCTTCAATAAGTGCAACCGCAGTGGTGTCTAGGTATTGCGGCACCAAGCGGGCAAGAACTCCCGACACGGTTGGTGATACTTCAGATGGCTTCATGATGACTGTGTTGCCAGCTGCAATTGCACCTGCTGCAGGAACTAGCAACAGTTGCACTGGGTAGTTCCACGGCGCAATAATGCATACAACGCCAAGAGGTTCTGGGATGAGAACTGATTTAGCTGGCATAGCAACTAATGGTGTTGGAACTTTCTCCGTGCTGTTCCACTTCGTGAGATTCTTCAGCATCAATTTGATCTCGCCTGTAACGAACGCAAGATCAGTAATGAAACCTTCGGCCATCGGTTTTCCAAGGTCTACTTTCAGAGCTTCAAGTAATTCAGCTTCATTGTTCTCAAGCATGTTGATCATGTTCTGAAGTTGCGTGCGACGCCACGCCAATGGACGTGTGATTCGTGAGTTAAATGTATTGCGAAGTATTTTCACCGTGCCTGAAATAGAGGCGATGTCTGTGTGTGGGTCTAGTTGCATGGTCATATGCCCATTCTTGTACAGTTTGTGAGTAGTCGGGAAGTGGGAACCATATGAGCGTCACAGTGTTCACGGCACGATCTGTTGTCACCCTTGATTCAGCAGTGTCTCAGGCCAATGTTGTGGCCGTACAAGACGGCAGAGTTCTTCATACGGGCATGCTCGACCAGGTACTGGCAGACCTCGAAGCCCACGACATCACAATTGATAATCAATTCGCAGATTCAGTCATAGTGCCCGGCTTCATCGAGGCTCACTGCCACATCGTTCGAGAGGGTTCATTGTCTCGCTTCCCATGGGTGGGTTCGTACCCGCGGCGTCAGGTTGACGGCTCAGTTCAACCGGGCTGTCCGACAGTCGAGGCCATCGTCGAACGACTTCACAAAGCGCATAGCGAAATGAAGGACCAAAGTGAGTCACTGATTGCTGTCGGGTTCGACGTGTCAATGGTGGGTTCGCAAACACTCACGCTTGAGATGTTGGATTCTGTTTCAGAAACTCGCCCTGTCTGGGTGATGCAAAGCAATGGTCATGTTGGTCATGCAAACTCCGCGATGTTGGCGCGTGCTGGAGTTGACAATACAGCTACAGATGAAGGTGTGCATCGCGATGAGAACGGAGACCTAACGGGTGAGATTCGCGAACTTGCGCTTGCCATGTTTCTTGGGGTGCACGTAAACCTGGATGCTGGTGGCGAAAGCGCAATCTGGGATGGCGGTCATCTTGCTCGTCAAGCTGGCTGCACCATGGTGACTGACCTTGCAAACATTGCGACAAAGAAATCCATTGAAGGTTTCGCCAATGTTGTGAACCACCCAGGTTTTCCTACTCGTGTTCGGTATGCACCGCTTGCAACGTTCATTTCATTGCGCCTTAGCCCCGATGAAATTGCTGATCTTCTAGTTGACCTGGAGCAATTCAATTCTGAAAAATTCGCGATGGGGCCGCTGAAGTTCATTGCCGATGGTTCAATTCAGGGCCGTACTGCACGAATGAATTGGCCTGGATATTGCTGTGGCTCACCGAATGGTTTGTGGCTCGGAGATCCGGAAGACCTCTACAAGTTGATGCTTCCATTTCACAAGGCTGGCTATCAGTTAGCAATGCACACCAATGGAGATGAAGCAATTGAAGTGGGTGTTGACATCTACCGTCGCCTGCTTGAAGCACACCCTCGTTTTGACCATCGCCATCGTTTAGAACATGTACAAATGGCTACAGATGCCATGTTTCGCAAAATCAAGACTCTGGGCATTTGTGTGAACTTGTTTGCAAATCATTTGTACTTCTGGGGTGACACACACCGTCACGACACCATGGGGCCTGCAAAAGCTCGACATCTTGATGCTGTTGGTACTGCTGTGCGCATGGAGATTCCACATTCCATTCACAGTGATGCACCAGTGACGCCATTGGCTCCGTTGTTCACTATGTGGTGCGCAGTGAACCGAATTACTTCAACTGGTCATGTCTTGGGTGAAGCAGAGAGAATCTCGGCGCTTGATGCATTGAAAGCAATGACTATTGGTTCTGCGTATCTGCTTCATTGTGATGACGAATACGGCTCTATTGAAGTGGGTAAATTTGCAGACTTTGCAGTGCTTGATGCTGACCCGTGTGCGGTTGACCCAATGGCGATCAAAGACATCTCAGTACTCGCCACTGTTGTTGGTGGCGTTGTGCATTCAAACTCTGGGAATTAGCTATTACGCCTTCAGTGTGATGGTGACACCACACAACTGAAAAGATCCGCCATCGCGTGATGAGTCAACACATTTCATAGTTACTTCGGTGAGACCTTCTGGCTCATCACCACATGGAACAAAACGAACTGCTGCATTGATGCCCAGTTGCGTCCAATGCTGACGAGCGAAATCCGCATCGGGAACTGACACCGTAAAAGAATCAATTGCTGACACAACTGATGATGCACGACGGGATTTCCATTGCGGTCCGCCCCATGCCCATTCACCCGCAATATCTGGTTGATCTAATGACACCAATGTGCCGCCGGTATCACGCGGATGTAAGTGACGTCCGCGAATCGCGTCGCCGGTGCCTTCCCAGACCGTTCGGATGCCGAGTGACTTCACATGGTCTATGCGCGCATCTAGATCATCAACTTCGTACAGAGCCATGTATCCGCCATCGCCGCCCAATTTGTCGAGTAGTCGGCCAGCGGTGGTGCCTTCTTGAATGGGGGAGACCACCTCAAGGAATTGGTCCCCGATACAGAACAGTGCGTTGTGGAGCCCAAAGAACCCCACCCCAGGGTCTCGGTAGATGACGTCAACGTCGAGAGCTGCCGAGATGTCTGTGACGGCCTGGTCAAGGCTGTGGGCAACGAGGGCAATTTGGCGCAGACGAATCATGGATGAACCATAGACCACCTGAAACCCAATGGGGACAAGGGTTCTCCATGCCCTGCGGAAATCCACCACATGTGATGTGACATTAGTTACATTCTTGGTAGGCGGAGACTGACTCGAAAGAGGCATCTCATGTACACCCTTGGATCACTTATCCTTTTATCCATTCTTCTAGGAGCGGTTATGCCAGTGTTTCACTCGCTGACCCGCACGTTGAAGCTTGACACCATTATCAACCGGATTCCCGTCCTGAGCGACCACGTCACACTGGCTGTCAGTATCGGACTCGTATGGGCACTTAACCTCAGCATCGTGACTGCAATGACCGGCGGCATGCGTGAATCGTGGATGACAATCTGCGTTGACGGCTGCATTGTCTACGGCATGATTCCTGTGAAGGACGCCATTGTGTCGTTCATTAGTAAGGGGCTCACGGGGCTTCGCGCCGCGTAGTTCACTACTTAACACTTCCTCCACTGAAGGGTCACTGTTTCGGCAGTGGCCCTTTTGTGTGCACAGAATTAGCTACGGGGAACTTTGCTCCAGGAGATGTCTTTGTCGACGCGTGGCTCGCCTGGAAGGCCAAGCACTTGCTCACCAAGAATATTTCGCATGATTTCGCTTGTGCCACCCTCGATGGAGTTTGCACGAACACGCAAGAACGAGTGACGAGGTCCGCCGAATGAACCATCTACTGACAATGTGTCAGGGCGACGGAACGTGAAGTCGTAATCGACCATTGCGTCTGCACCCATAATGTTGACCGTAAATTCAGTAACTTTTTTGTTGAATTCTGCCGACATAAGTTTGGAAATTGATCCTTCGGGACCGGGGTTTCCTGCTTTGGCGGCTTGTGCTCCTCGCATGTTGGTAAAACGAAGCACTTCACTTCGGCAAAACAGGCTCATCAGTGAGTCTTTGTCTGCTGCATTGCGCTGATCTACGGGTTTGGCGGTCCAGACTTTAATGGCTTCATCAATGGGTCCACGACGTTTCGCATTTCCGCCGCCACCACCGCCGATTGCACTGCGTTCGTTCATAAGTGTGGTGAGCGCTGCACGCCATCCTTCGCCCACTTCACCGACGCGATACGCATCAGGTACGCGCACATCAGTCATGTAGACCTCATTGAATTCAGCTTCACCAGTGATTTGACGAAGCGGACGCACTTCAACACCAGGTGCATGCATGTCAAGTGCGAAATAGGTCATGCCCTTGTGCTTCGGAGCATCAGGGTCTGTACGTGTAACGAGCATTCCCCAGTCAGCAAGGTGGGCAAGTGTGTTCCACACTTTTTGTCCGTTGATGATCCATTCATCTCCGTCGCGAATTGCTTTTGTACCAAGTCCAGCGAAGTCACTTCCGGCACCTGGCTCTGAGAACAACTGACACCACTTTTCTTCACCAGTGAACATGGGGCGAAGGAAGCGTTTCTTTACTTCTTCACTTCCATGTGTTGCGATGGTCGGACCCGCAAGAGCAACGAAGAATGTTGCAGGGTCTTGAGGTGCGGCACCAGCAGCACGTAGACGATCTTCGACGTGACGATTGAGGTCAGGACGCATATCAAGACCGCCGTGACCTGTGGGGAAATGAACCCACGCAAGACCAGCATCAAAGCGCGCACCACGAAATGTGATGTTGTCTATTTTTGCGGGGTCGAACTCTGCGAGAAGTGCGTCTAGGGCCTCATCGAGGCGGGTGGTATCGGTAATGGACGGTGCGCTCATCCCTACAGTCTCGCTGTTTGATCGAGCATTCGCAAGATAAGCAACTAGTTAATCGCCGATCCAAAGAGGTCTCCGACTGCCATGGTGATGGCCATGGCGGCAAGTCCTCCAAAAATCACTCGAAACATGGCCCGCCCTGGTTTGGCCTTGCCGAATTGAGCACTTGCAAAGCCCAGCCCTGCGAGGGCCACAGTGACTATGGCCAAAGTTGCTTCCATGCGCGAAGAGGCGGAGCTGCTTGCAATTGTGATCAAGGGAATTGCAGCGCCCGCAGTAAAAGCACTTGCAGACCCAAGCGCTGCTTCCAGAGGGTTTGCACGAGACGTTGACGAGATACCCAACTCTTCAGCCAAGTGAGTTTCGAGAGCATTATTCTTCGTGAGTTCCTCTGCAACTTCGCGAGCCATTGCATAGGGGAGTCCTTTGTTCGCATAGATCATGGTGAGTTCGTCAAGCTCATGTTCTGGCATGGTTTCCAGTTCCCATTTTTCTTTGGCAATATCTGATTGCTCTGAGTCGCGTTGCGAACTGACCGATACGTATTCACCCAGCGCCATGGAGACTGCACCAGCAACTAGGCCTGCCATACCTGCTGTAAGAATCGCGGTGCGACTCGAGTTGGCAGCGGCAACACCCAATACCAAGCATGCGGTAGAGATGAGTCCATCATTAGCGCCAAGAACCATTGCCCGTAGTAATCCGATGCGATGTGATCCATGTTTTTCGAGATGTGCCATCCCTCTATCATGCCATCTAGAAGGGATTTGTGGTGGTTGAATAGAGGGGTGCGTGACATACATCCCACAAAGGTTCACCTAACTGAAGCAGCGGTCACACTTATTGACGAGCACGGATCTCAGGGTTTCACGGTGGAACAGCTTCTTGAAACATCGAATATCTCAAAGGGGTCTCTGTATCACCATTTCGAGGATTTTCAGGATGTCATCATGCAGGCCCAAGTTTTGCGCTTCGCACGTTATGTCGAAGAGGACATTGGAGCACTGACGAATGTTTTGCTTGCCACAAATTCTCGTGAGGATCTGTTTGCCCGGCTAGATCTGATTTCACGTGAAACACATGATCCAGCTCGTTCAGGTAGCCGTGCTGATCGAATTGAGATTCTCGCTGGGGCACGCAACTCTGAAAAAATGAAGAACGCACTCGCTCCAACGCAAGCTCGACTTACTGGGGCGATCGCCGACTTAGCTCGTGAATTGATTGCCAAACAGTTTGTTAGTGAAGAACTTGACCCGGCAGCTGTTGCTGTGTTTATTCAGGCGTACAGCTTGGGACTCATTGTGAATGACGTGTCAAGTGAATCCATTGATATGGATAAATGGCATGTCATGATTTCGCGCATGGTGCGCGGGCTTCTGTAAGTTCAGTTACACCAAGCGGTAGATGTCGTAATCAACGACGTTTTGACCAGCTGCTCCGATTGCAATTCCTTGCATCTGGGTAAGCCATGCGTAGCGCTCGTCGCCAGTCTCAAACAATGGTGCTGTAACAATGCGCGGCTTGCCGTCTGCATCGGGAGACATGATGCCCTTGTACGACATATGAATTGGAACGCCATCGTCGGTGTTGAGGACAATACGTACGTCAAGTTGTGCTGTGCCGTCGGCACGCATCGTGAGCCAGTCCGCACCCAAGTCAGCCACAGTTCCGTTCATTTTTGGGCCTTTCACTGTTCCGCCGGTAACACGAACAATGACACGTGTGCCGTTCGGACCATTTGGAACCACGATGGGTGGGTTCAGTGTCGCATTGATGTGAAACAGGAATTCGGCAGGAAGTGTTGTGATGTCGCTCATGGTGCGACTGTAGACGGTTTTTTACA
>SHUR01000023.1 GCA_009694565.1 Ilumatobacteraceae bacterium
TACAAATTCCGCGGTGCTGACTTGCGCAATATCGACCAATTTGAAAGCGCGTTTGGCGAAGCAACAGTGGTGGTACTTGCGCAGAACTATCGCAGCACCCAAACAATTCTCACCGCTGCCAATGCGGTCATCTCGCAGAATGTCGGAAGGCGTCCGAAAGACCTCTGGACATCAGCTGGTGATGGCGAACGCATTGTTCGCTACTTTGCAGAAAATGAATACGACGAAGCTGCATGGGTGTCCTCAACCGCGCAAGACATTCATACAAAAGAGAAGCGTGCATGGGGCGATATCGCCGTCATGTATCGCACCAACGCACAAAGCCGCGCCATTGAAGAATCAATGATGCGTTCGGGAATCCCGTACAAGGTTGTTGGCGGTACAAAGTTCTACGAACGGCGTGAAGTGAAAGATGCCATTGCATATTTGAAGGCCGGCGCAAACCCGCTCGATGAAATCAGCATCAAGCGAGTGCTTAATGTGCCCAAGCGCGGCATTGGTGATACCAGCATCGGAAAAATCGATCTATTTGCAACTGCTAATGGCATGTCATTCATTGATGCAATGCGACGCGCAAGTGAAGCAGGCGTGTCGGGTGGTGCAATCAAGGGAATTGCATTGTTTGTCACATTGGTGGACGAGATGAATGCAGCACTCGCTGATGGGCCATCGGCATTGTTGGAAGTTGCAATGACTAACAGTGGGTATATCACCGAACTAGAACAAGAAGCAACAGTCGAAGCTGCCGGACGTCTCGAGAACATCTCTGAACTCATTGGTTCTGCTGCAGAATTCACCCAGGTAGAAGAGTTCCTTGAACAAGTTGCGCTTGTTGCAGATACAGATGATCTCGATGCGGAGAATCACATTGTCCTTATGACCCTGCATTCTGCAAAGGGTCTTGAATACCCAGTGGTTTTCTTAGTCGGCTGTGAAGAAGGAATTTTCCCTCATAACCGTGCGTTGCTAGATCCTGCTGAGCTTGAAGAAGAACGCCGCCTTGCGTATGTGGGTCTCACACGTGCACGTGAGCGATTGTTGGTGTCGCATGCTTGGCAACGTATGTTGTTCGGTCAGTCGCAGTACAACCCACCATCGCGGTTCTTGGCAGAAGTTCCTGCGGAGCTATTTGACCGTCAGGGCAATGTTGATTCAGGGTCAGATCATGGGCGAGTCTTTGGTCGCACGACGACTGACTGGAACGATGCGGAACTACCTCCCTACAAACGTCGCAACGATGACGATGACGATGATTCGTTTGGTCGCTCATACGGTCGTCGAGCTGATCGCGCCGTGCGGCCTGCTGCTGAGCCTCGCAATACAGACCATTTAGTTGGACTCAAGCCCGGAGATGATGTTGTTCACGCGGTATTTGGTGAAGGTGTTGTCATCGAGATCAAGGGCACGGGCGACAAGACTGAAGTCACCGTTCGGTTCCGTGACAAGGGCACCAAACATCTTGCATTGGCTTGGGCTCCACTGACGAAACTCTGATGGAGTTCTTTTCCGATGGCTATGAGTAGTAGAAATAACGCCATGAAAGCAGCAATCCTTATCGAGAGTCTCACTGGCAATACGTGGAAGGCAGGCGAACTCATCGCTTCCAATCTTCAACAAGAAGGCTGGTCAATTACTGGGATCTCTTCGATGAAGGATCCGAATCATGCATCAATTCAAGACGCAGACACCGTCATCGTGGGTACATGGGTTCACGGATTGTTTGTTGTTGGTCAAGCACCGTGGGCAATTGACCGCTTGCGTCATCTTCCTGCCATGGCAGGAAAGCAGGCTGTCGCGTTTTGTACCTATGCATTGAACCCTGGAAAATCACTTGATGTGATGACGCGTGAATTAGAAATGCGTGGCGCACAGGTTGTAGGCGGTCTTGCTCTGCAACGCGGTCACTTGGCAGAGCATGCAGAAGAATTTGCTATTCGCCTCATTGATTCAGTTCCTGCCAAATAACTTCGCGTGAAGAAAATTATGGAAGTGTGGTGACGCTTGCAGTCAATCCACGCAAATCGATATACAGCGTCTTTTGGTTTTCCACAATGGGGCGCACTTGCGCCGGCGCCTCTAATTGAGTGACCTGAAGAGTGCGCTTTTCGCAATCGGTAAACGTGCGACTGCCCTGAATGTGTGTAACAAGACAATTCTCATCGCGGTCAGCGGGAAATCCGTAGTACACCTGCCAGCCAGTCGCAGGGTCTGAGCCCACGTGGTCAAGGACAATCGAACGCACGCCATCGGGGCTCTTTAAATCGGGCAACAGCAACGGCCCATCGGTGGCAATGGCTTTTGCCATTGCCACAACCTTGCCCACTTCAAAGACTCTGTTCCCGATTTCCGAGCCTGGATCAGCCCGATTGTTGATAGCGGTGGCGACTAGCCATAAGCCAACAAAGAACAGAGCAAAAAATGCGATGCCTCCAAGAACGGGCACAACTGCACGGGCAAGGGGGCTGCGAAGACGGGGGAATGGCATGTCTCCATTCTGGCGGGTTGGTACGGAAACCCTCGTACGGCGTAGGGTTTACCTTCTGTGAAGCGCCCGTATCGAGTAGTAGTTGCCAAGCCGGGCCTAGATGGTCACGACCGAGGAGCAAAGGTTATTACCCGAGCTCTCCGTGACCATGGGTTTGAGGTTATTTACACGGGCCTGCACCAGACTCCAGAGCAAATTGCTGAGACTGCGATGCAGGAAGATGCCGATGCAGTGGGATTATCACTCTTGTCTGGAGCTCACCTCACATTGTTTCCACGCACCGTCGAAGAGCTTCGCAATCGCGACTTAGCTGACATTCTCATTTTTGGTGGCGGAGTCATACCCGATGCCGATGCGCGCGCATTACGCGAGCAAGGTGTAGGAAATATTTTTGGCCCTGGCTCATCACTGAAAGTGATTTGTCAATGGCTTGAAGAAGAACTCGACAATAGGGAGTAACCGATGGACCTTTTTGAATATCAAGGCAAGCAGTATTTTGCGCGCTACGACATTCCGGTATCAAAAGGTGACGTTGCTGTCACTGTTGACCAAGCCATTGCTGCTGCAGATGCAGCTGGATACCCAGTCGTCGTAAAAGCTCAGGTACAAGTTGGCGGTCGCGGTAAAGCAGGTGGCATCAAGGTGGCAAATAATGCAGATGAAGTTCGTACGCATGCCGCAAACATCTTGGGCATGGACATCAAGGGCCATGTTGTAAAGCGCGTCTGGGTGGAGAATGCATCAGACATTGCAGAGGAGTACTACGCGTCGTTCACTCTTGATCGTGGCGCCAAGAAGCACCTTCTTATGCTGAGTCGCGAAGGTGGAGTAGAGATTGAAGAAGTAGCAGAGAAGAACCCTGCAGCAATTCTGATGTTGCACATTGACCCAGTCGACGGCTTCCCCGCAGCAGCTGCAAAAAAAGCGGCAGTTGATGCGAAAATTCCTGAGGCAGCACAACAAGGTGTCGCGGACATTTTGGTGAAGCTATATCGCTGCTTCGTTGAAGGTGATTGTGACCTTGCTGAAATCAACCCGCTGATTTTGAAGCCAACAGGCGAAGTGCACGCACTCGACGCAAAAGTCAGCCTTGACGAGAACGCTGAATTCCGTCACCCTGAATGGGCTGAATTTCAAGCAACTGTTGAGCTTGATGCTCGCGAGCTTCTCGCTCGTGAAAAAGGACTGCAGTACATTGGCCTTGATGGCACCGTCGGCATTATCGCCAATGGCGCCGGTCTTGCAATGAGCACGCTTGACGTCGTGAACCAAGTGGGCGGCAGTGCTGCGAACTTTCTCGACATTGGTGGCGGCGCAAACGCTGACGTTATGGCCGGGGCACTTGAAGTCATTAACTCTGACAAGAATGTCAAGAGCATCTTCATCAATATTTTTGGTGGCATCACTCGCGGTGACGAGGTGGCACAGGGAATTGTGGAAGCGCTTGGTCGTGTTGACCTGCGTGCACCAATTGTTATTCGACTCGACGGCACTAATGCAACAGAGGGCCGAGACATTCTGAAGAATGCCGGTATCCCCGAATCAAAACTCACCAGTAAGTCAACGATGCTCGAAGCTGCTGAAGCAGCTGTCGCACTCGCGAAGTAAGGACCCCCGTCATGGCAATTTTCGTCGATCAAAACACCAAAGTTATTGTGCAAGGCCTCACAGGTGGCCAAGGCAAATATCACGGACTGCGTAACAAGGCATACGGCACACAAATCGTTGCTGGTGTTACTCCAGGCAAGGGTGGCACAGATGTTGAAGGCATCCCCGTCTACAACAGCGTTGCTGAAGCAGTGAAAGCAACTGGTGCAACTGCATCATTCGTCACTGTCCCACCGAAGGCTGCTTCTGCTGCAATTCTCGAAGCTGCCGCAGCAGGCATTACTTTCATTGTGTGCATCACTGAAGGAATTCCTGCACAAGATGAAGCGCGCACCTACAACACTTTGGTTCGAGACTTTCCGAAAGTTCGTTTACTTGGGCCAAACTGCCCAGGCATTATTAGTCCGGGGAAATGCAACATCGGTATTACCGCTGGTGAAATTGCACAACTGCCTACCGCAAAGGGTCCGAATGTTGGGATCGTGTCACGTTCCGGAACCCTCACTTACCAAGCACTCTATGAATTGAAGCAACTCGGTATTGGCGTATCAACATGCGTTGGTATCGGTGGCGACCCAGTCCCCGGAACATCGTTTATTGATTGCTTGCGTGAATTCCAAGCAGATCCAGAAACTCACGCCATCATCATGATTGGTGAGATTGGTGGTTCAGCTGAAGAAGAAGCAGCAGAGTTCATTAAGTCAAATGTGACAAAGCCAATGTCTGCCTATATCGCAGGCGTTACCGCTCCAGCCGGAAAGAAGATGGGCCATGCAGGCGCCATCGTTTCTGGCGGTAAGGGAACCGCGCAAGGGAAAATGGATGCATTACGCGATGCGGGCGTGAAAGTGGGACATAACCCCACCGAAGCTGGTTCATTAATGGCTGCCATCGTTGATGGACTGAGCTGAATGCCACGCGCACTGCTATCTGTATACGACAAAACGGGCATCGTCGAATTTGCTACGTCGCTTCATGAACTTGGTTGGTTGTTGCTTTCTAGTGGCGGAACGGCCGCTGCGATTTCTGCTGCCGGTGTTCCCGTCACTGATGTCGCAGAAATCACAGGGCTAGCACCAATTCTCGATCACCGCGTTGTAACTCTGCACCCAAAGATTCATGGCGGCATTCTCGCTGATCGTTCAAATCCGGAACATGTCGCTGAGATGGAGAAGTATGGCATCGAGGGGATTGACCTCGTGGTTGTCAACCTGTATCCGTTTTCCTTGAAGCCTGGAATTGAACTCATCGATATTGGTGGACCCGCAATGGTGCGCGCGGCTGCAAAGAATTTTGCTCATGTTGGTGTCGTTGTAGATACTGCTGATTACAGCGATGTTCTCGAAATGATCAGTGGTGATTTTTTTGGTGTTGCCGAACGTCGTCGTTTAGCGCAGAAAGCTTTTCGAATTACTAGTGCATATGACGCGTCAATTTCTTCGTGGCTTGCTGACGAAACAAGCGATCACGAAGATGCCACTGTGCCACCGATTCTTACTTTGGTTGCAGAACGTGCCGAGGTATTGCGCTACGGTGAAAACCCGCATCAGACTGGTGCGCGGTATCGCCTTCCTGGTGTTGAGAGCTGGTGGGATTCTGCAACTCAACTCAATGGCAAAGAGATGTCATACCTGAACGTTCTTGATACAGAAGCTGCATGGCAATTAGTGAGCCGCTTCGATAGGCCAGCAGCAGTAGTAGTGAAGCATGCCAACCCATGTGGCGTTGCCCTTGCACCCACAATTTTTGAGGCGTATTCACATGCACATGGGGCAGACCCCATTAGTGCATTTGGCGGAATCATTGCCGTGAATGGTGAGGTGAATGGCGAAACCGCAACTGAGATCAGTAAGACCTTTACAGAAGTTGTTATAGCTCCGTCGTTTACATCAGATGCGCTTGAAATTTTGTGCGCGAAACCATCGCTGCGGGTATTCGAAGCAGTGGCACCATTTGGTTCGATGGCCATCAATGTTCGGTCTATCGATGGCGGACTCCTAGTGCAGTCAGTCGACGAAGTTGATGAACCACTCGATGACTTCACAGTGGTCACCAAACGCGCGCCGAGCGCCGATGAGTGGTCAAGTTTGCTGTTGGCGTGGCAAACAGTTGCAGCCACATGGAGCAATGCCATTGTGCTTGCACATGGCGACACTGTTGTTGGGATTGGCGGGGGACAGCCAAACCGTATTGACGCAGCACGTTTAGCTATTGGGCGCGCCGGTGACCATGCTGCAGGTTCGGTCGCAGCGAGCGATGCTTTTTTCCCATTTGGCGATACGGTTTCAGAGTTGGCTGCCGCTGGTGTCACTGCAATTTTCCAACCCGGTGGCAGTGTGCGAGACGAAGAATCCATCACGGCGGCCGACACTTATGGCATTGCCATGGTGTTCACCGGATCACGCCACTTCCGTCACTAGGCAAGTCGTAGACTAAATAAATGGTACGTATTGGTGACCTCCTTGCGGCGGGACGAACATTCTCTTTTGAATTTTCACCTCCCAAAACAACTGCTGGTTCAATGTCTCTCGGTCGCACGATTGCCGAACTTGAATCCCTGAGCCCTTCATTTGTTTCTTGCACATATGGTGCTGGCGGTTCCACCCGTGAAAATACTCGCGACACAGTGCTGTGGGTAGAACGCGAAACAAACATTCCGGCAATGGCACATCTCACTTGCGTTGGTCACACTCGCGCTGAAATCGCAGACATCATTGCTACGTATACGGCAGCCGGAATTCAAAACGTCCTAGCCCTTGCAGGTGACCCTCCGAAAGATCCTGCCGACGCGCGACCAAGCGATTACCTGTACGCAACTGACCTAGTTGAGCACCTGCGTGAGATTGCTGCTCTGTCAATCGGTGTCGCTGCTCATCCTGAAGGACACCCACGTTCACCAGATCTTGCAACTGACCGCCGCCTCCTTGCAGAAAAGCTCAAGGTTGTCGACTTCGCTACCACTCAGTTCTTCTTTGACGTTGATCATTACCTGTCGTTGGTGAATGACTTGGCAGACCTCGGAGTAACAAAACCTGTTATCCCGGGAATCATGCCGTGCACCAATATCGCCCAGGTTGAGCGCATGGCTGAATTATCAGGTGCCGCATTCCCTGATTGGCTGCGCAAACGTCTTGAGTCAGGAACATCGCCAGAAGACGTGCGCCGAATCGGAGTGGAAGCCGCAACGGAATTGTGCTCACAATTGTTGGCTGCAGGTGCACCCGGACTTCATTTTTACACGCTGAACAAATCAACCGCTACACGGGAGATATACGCCCAACTGGGTCTTCCGGTCGCATGACCCGTTTTATCCATGAGTAATCAGAACGACCAATACGCAGAACTTGGCGGAACGCCGGCGTGGGGAACGCGCAGAGGGCCTGTTGTTCCGTACGTTCCTGCACTCGATGGCCTGCGAGCACTCGCAGTTATTGCAGTGATTGTGTATCACGCCAATCATCAGTGGTTGGGTGGCGGTTTTCTCGGTGTCGAGGTGTTCTTTGTTATCTCTGGCTATCTCATTACGTTGCTTCTCATTGCCGAGCGTGAACGTTCCGGCACGGTATCGCTAAGCAATTTCTGGATGCGTCGTGCTCGACGACTCTTGCCGGCTTTGTTCACGTTGCTGCTCGGAACCATTGTGTATTGCGCGTTGTTTGACCGTGACCGTCTTGGCATGTTGCGCGGCGATGTTGTGGGTGGCTTTCTATATGTCTCAAATTGGTTCCAAATTTGGAGCGGCTCGTCGTACACATCTGCATTCGCTTTCGCACCGCTTCGACATTTGTGGTCTTTAGCAGTGGAAGAGCAGTACTACATCGTGTGGCCGCTCATTATGTTCGTGTTGCTTCGTCGAATTCGGCCAAAGACCCTGCCGATACTGGGTTTGGTGTTCACAGCGATGGCCATTGCCATCGCCGCGGCAACAGCCATTATCTATCAACCTGGCCCCATCGATACGTTCGCAACTACACCAAATCAATTTATGTCAATTTTCGGACATCGCGTTGCTCGTATTGATTTCCTCTACCTCGGCACCATCACTCGTGCTAGCGGATTGTTGCTTGGTGCTGCACTTGCCACGATGTGGAGACCATGGGCATTGCGTCGAGGGCGAGCTGGTTCACGGGCGAATGGACTTGACATGGCGGGAGTTCTCGCCGTCGTTGCACTTGGGTTCATGTGCTGGAAATTTCGTGAAGTGGTTGATGTGGTTGACGTGGGCACGACTGGATATGACCAGTTGTATCGCGGCGGTTTCATTGCTGTGGGTCTAGCAACAGTTGTTGCCATTGCAACGGTGACTCATCCTCGTTCTCGGTTGGGTAAGTACGTCATCGGAACACCTCTGTTGGTGTGGCTTGGCAAACGGTCATACGGTTTGTACTTGTATCACTGGACTGTGTTTCAGGCGTATCGAAAAGCAGCAGGAAATTCGTTAGACATCCGAGAGTTCATCGCGTTGATGGCCATCACAGTCGTGATTACTGAAGCGTCGTATCAATTCGTTGAAACGCCGATTCGCACGGGAAAGGCATTGGCTACGTACCGTTCGTGGCGGGCTCAAGGTGGAACTATTCGCGGCCCATTGGGGATTGTGCTCGGAACATTGGCTATTGTTCCAGTGTTGAGCGTGGTCAGCATGGCTGGCGCGCGAGTGATGCCTGATGACATAACAGCTGGCCTCAACGAAAATGAAGGCGCAGTTACTCGTATCACTTCAACAACTATTGCGCCGGGTGTTGTAACGAGTCCGTTGGCGACAACAACCACGATTCCACGCGGAAAGATGGATGTGTTTGCAGTGGGTGATTCAGTGATGTTGGGATCAGCAAAAAAGTTGAAATCCTACGGCATCACGGTTGACGCATCAAAGAACAGGCAAGTAATAGATGCATTGCAGATTTTCAATTACTACAAGTCGGTAAAAGAATTGGGCGATGTGGTTGTCATACATTTGGGTACAAATGGCATTACAAAGGCCGCGACATTCGAACGAATTCTCAAACCCCTTTCAGATCTTAAACGCGTTGTCATTTTGACCATGCATGTGCCAGGTCGTGTGTCAGAGAAGTTGAACAACGCGGTTATTAACAATCTTCCTGCCACGCATTCCAATGTGACCATCCTTGATTGGAACACATTGTCAAAGCCACATCCCGAATGGTTCAATTCAGACGGTATTCACCCGAATGCGGTGGGCCAGGACAACTATGTTGCCCTGATTTTGCAGGCCATTGGCCGATGATTCTGGGTCCAATATGGTTCTTCCATTGGGAACATGTACCCCGCATTGCCTACGCTTGAGGGCATGACATCACCAGTACGTATTGCCGTTACCGGCGCAGCCGGTCAAATTGGCTACAGCCTCCTTTTTCGTATCGCGTCAGGTGCAGTATTCGGTCCTAATCAGCCAGTCATTCTTCAACTGTTGGAAATTACTCCTGCACTTGGCACGTTAGAGGGCGTGCGCATGGAGCTTGATGACTGCGCGTTCCCGCTTCTTGCTGGTGTCGTCTGTACTGATAATGCGGAAACTGCATTCGGTGACATTGATGCTGCATTCTTGGTTGGCGCAATGCCACGTAAAGATGGCATGGAGCGCGGCGACTTGCTCAGTGCAAACGGTGGAATCTTCAAACCACAAGGGAAAGCACTTGGTGTTGCAGCAAAGAAAGACGTGAAAATATTGGTCGTTGGTAATCCAGCAAATACCAACGCAGTTATTGCAATGAACAATGCTCAAGGTCTTGACCCCAGTCGCTTCACTGCCATGACTCGCCTTGACCACAACCGCGCTATGACGCAGTTGGCTGTCAAAGTTGGCAAGCCAGTCACTTCCATCAAGAAGATGACTATCTGGGGCAATCACTCGAGTACTCAATACCCCGACCTTTTCCATTGTGAAGTTGATGGAAAGAATGCAGCTGCGTTGGTCAACGATCAAGCATGGATCGAAAATGATTTCATCCCCACTGTTGCAAAACGTGGAGCGGCCATCATCAAGGCACGTGGGCTGTCATCTGCAGCGTCAGCTGCAAATGCTGCAATTGATCACATGAACTCATGGGTTCTTGGCACTGCCCCTGGAGACTGGGTGTCAATGGCAATTCCATCTGACGGAAGCTACGGCGTTCCTGAGGGCCTCATCTCGTCGTTCCCATGCGTATGCAAAGACGGTACGTACAGCATCGTGCAGGGTCTTGACATTGACGACTTCAGCCGTTCGCGTATTGATGCGTCGGTTGCTGAACTCGTTGAAGAACGTGACGAAGTCAAGAAACTAGGTCTCATTTAATGAGCGTCGCGGCACTCGTCGATACAGACAGGTGGCCGCTAGATAGTGCTGAATTGCACCGGGAACTGAGCGACACATTCACAAAAGAAAACATTGCGATTCTTCCTGGTTTCATTCATGAAAGTGCCATTTCTGGATTGATTGCCGAATGTGATGAATTAGCAAAAGTGGCGTACCACACCACCGTAAATGCAGATCTTGAAGTAGTTGCGTACGATCAATTCCCATCCGGCAGTGTGATTCGTGCACTGTATGAGTGGGAACCGCTCATGGATTTCGTTGCAAAAATTCTGGGCGAAGAGAAATTGTTTCGCTACGCAGATCCGTTTGGCGCCTTAAACCTTTCTGTCATGCGAGATGGCCATGAACTGGGTTGGCATTTTGACCAGACAGACTTCGTTGTTTCAATTGCTTTACAAACGTCGTCTGATGGTGGACATTTTGAAAATGCATCGCGTATTCGTTCCGCGACTGAAGAGAACATAGATACGGTTGCCGCGGTGCGTCGAGGCGACCGTCCTGACCTAGTACGTACTGAACCAATGACACCCGGAACTCTCATGGTGTTTAACGGACGTAATAGCTATCACCGTGTGTCGCGCGTGTCAGGAACTGTTCCACGTCATGTTGCGTTACTTGCATACGACACAAAGCCAGGTACCAATTCAAATGATGAATTGCGTATGGGTCGATACGGCCGGTTGCCAGAATGAAGATTGGTGAAGGTTTTGTTGGTGACGGTGCGAATGCAGCGCACATCAATGTTGTTCTTGGTCTTCGCGACGGCCCAGTCGGCACCGCATGGGCTACTGCATTAGCAACTCCGCGCGAAGGGCACGTTCCGTTTGTCGCAGTTGCGCAACCAAACATTCCAGTAGTTCCGTTCACATTGTTTGTCAACAAAGCAGCAATCGCAAATGACCGTCATGGCGAGTTGACATGGGGTGCGGCACAGGCCGGTGTTGCTGCCGGGGTCGGACTCGCACATCGGGCATCGCTGTTTGATGGCAACATTGATTCGCTCGTTCTCATTGTTGCAGTGTGGGTGAACCCATCTGCTGACAATGAAGAATTTGTGTTTGCAAACAATCGAGATGCAACTTTTACAGCGCTTCAACAGGCCCAGGATGCCGGCCCTGACATTGCTCTGGCACTCGCTGCAATGGCTAATCCGTCAAACCCGTATTTCCGCTTGACGTAACTCTTTACTCGTACGTGGTCAGCGCCCGTACGGCTTCGAATGCGGCGTCAAGGGCGGCAAAGACGGGCACAGCATCCAGCAGGCACTGAGTGTCTCCTGTGATGCGCACGTGGCCCTTGATAAAGGCTTCTTGGGCTGGCATTGACCCGGTGGCAACGCCGACCGCTGTCTCCCAGGTCTGTTCGATACGGACATCTTCCTCAGGCGCGGGCCCAGAGGCAAAGCGAGCGAGGCCATTTCCCACTTGCAAGTGGTAGAGCACGGACCCTTCAGGGCCATCTATGACGACTTGGGTGACGCCAATGGAATGAGTTGCGGCAAGGTCGGCCAGTGACTCGCTAGAGGCCACCTGGGCCTGCATGGCGTCAATCCAATCGAGGCTGAGATATCGCATGGTGTTCTGCTCTTGGTTATGCGCTTGTGGAGCGACGATGTTTGATGAATTCAATAATGACTGGCAACAGAGAGACAAGAACAATTACCAAGATTGCAGTTTCAATATTGTTTTTCACGAAGTCAATCTTGCCGAGGAAATAGCCGAGAAGGGGAACACCTGCGCCCCAAAGCAGCCCACCAATGATGTTGAAGCGAGTAAATGTTTTGTAATCCATTTTACCGACACCGGCGACCACAGGAACGAACGTGCGAACGACAGGTACAAAGCGGGCGATGACGATGGTGCGCGAACCATATTTGGTGAAAAATTGATTGGCGCGAACAACATGTGCTGGATCGAAGAGTCGTGATTTCGGACGTGCAAATACTGCAGGCCCCATTTTCTTTCCGATGAGATATCCGACTTGGTCTCCGATGATTGCCATCGCTGACGCAACTGCCATGACGATAACTATGTTTGGAAGTACATCTTTCCCTGTTGCCTCTTGCCCTGCAGGACTGGCGAGAAATCCTGCGATGAACAGGAGAGAGTCGCCGGGCAGAAAGAAGCCGATAAGTAGCCCTGACTCTGCAAACACGATTGCTGCCAGCAGAAAAATACCTCCGCTGGTAATCAGAGTTTCGGGGTTTAAGAGAGCAAGCACTTATGCGAGGTTAGTTCGGGAAATACAAAAGGCCCGAGCTCATGGCCCGGGCCTTTTGATGAGTAGTTATTTAGTTAGTTGCTGGACCAAAAGTTGTCTTCTGGCGTGATGAGCGAATCACCGAAGCAGCAAGAACTACAAGAGCCGCTGCTGCAATGAGCAGGCGTTGGCCATCGTTGTTCTGAGTACTGATGATTGCTGGAAGTACCAACAACGACACAAGGTTCATCACCTTGATCAGCGGGTTCAATGCAGGACCTGCTGTGTCTTTGAATGGGTCACCGACAGTGTCGGCGACAACTGCAGCCATGTAAGAGTCTGAACCCTTACCGCCATGGTTGCCGTCTTCGATGTACTTCTTTGCATTGTCCCATGCGCCACCAGCATTGCTGAGGTAGTTCGCCATGAGCTGGCCAACCAAGATGACAGCAGCAAGGAATCCACCAAGTGCTTGCCAACCAATTCCGAAACCAACGATGACTGGTGTCAACACTGCAAGGAGCGCAGGTGTTGCCAACTCGCGAAGTGATGCTTCAGTACAAATGTCAATGACGGGGCCGTACTCTGGCTTCTTTGTGCCGGCCATGATCATTCCGTCAGCGAACTGACGACGAACTTCTTGAACGACAACACCAGCTGTTCGGCCGACGGCGCGAATAGAAAGTGCCGAGAACAAGAATGGAACAGAGCCACCGATCAAAAGACCGATGAAGATCTTCGGGTCAGCAACGTTGATAGCAAGCTCTGGTGCTTTGAAAACACCGTCAGCCAAGTTCTCAGCCTTGATCATTAATTCAGCACCAGCTGTTTCAATGAACGAAGCGAACAAGGCAACAGCAGCAATAACTGCTGAACCGATGGCAAAGCCTTTGGTTACTGCCTTTGTGGTGTTACCGACTGCGTCGAGAGCAACCATGATCTTTTGTGGCTCGCCATGGAATTCGCCAGACATTTCTGCAATACCTGCAGCGTTATCTGATACCGGACCAAAGGTGTCTTCCGACACGATGACGCCCGTAGTTGCGAGCATTCCCATTCCGCACAATGCAACGAGGTAAAGCGAGAACGTAAGGTTTCCGCCACCAAGAGCTAATGCAACACCAATGGCAACTGCAATAGCAAGCACTGCGTAGACGCTTGATTCAAGACCGTATGCGGTTCCCGAAAGAATCGCAGTCGCTGGACCTGTTTCTGTTGACCGTGCTATCTCTTTCACAGGACCATGATGAGTTGCTGTGTAGTACTCAGTAAGTCGGCTCACAAGTTGTGCAAGAAGCAGACCAACTGCAACCGCTCCAAATACTCGCCAACCGGCTCCGCCCATTAGCTTGACGCCTTCGCCAGCAATTCCCTTTTCGTTACCGACATAGGTCAGTGACAATGCAAGCGTTCCGGCAAGTGTGAGTACGCCAGCAACAAGGAAGCCCTTGTTGATTGGCTTAAGTGCATCTGTTTCATCAGGCTTTGCCTTCACTGCGAACACACCGAAGATTGATGCGATCACGCCTATTGCGCGAGCAGCAAGTGGGAACACAAGTCCCATTGCTGGGTTCAAACCAATTGAGTTGAATGCTGCAACACCAAGAATGATCGAAGCAACAAGAGTTACTTCGTATGACTCGAAGAGGTCAGCTGCCATTCCGGCACAGTCACCAACGTTGTCACCAACGTTGTCTGCAATTGTTGCTGGGTTACGTGGGTCATCTTCAGGAATCCCTGCTTCGATTTTTCCTACGAGGTCAGCACCAACGTCTGCAGCCTTGGTGAAGATACCGCCACCCACGCGCAAGAAGAGCGCAAGGAGTGAGCCACCAAAACCAAAGCCAATGAGAATGACGCTTGAGGTGTTCTGGAACACCATGATGATTAATGTTGCACCGCTCAGTCCGAGACCAACAGTGAACATTCCGGCAACGCCACCTGTGCGGAAAGCAACAGTGAGAGCGTCAGGCATAGAGCCAGTCAGCGCAGCTGCGGCCGTACGAACATTGCCTCGAGTTGCAAGAGTCATACCGATATAACCGGTAAGACCAGAGGCAGCACAGCCAAGAATAAACGCGAGTGTGCGCCAAATTCCTGATTGCATAAACGAGAGAGCTTCAGTTGCCTCAGCGCCTTCGCCTTTCATAATTGCTGTCGATGTGAAGAACACAATCGCTGCCAGTGGAATAAGAATCATGATGATGGTCTTGAACTGGCGCTTCAAGTAGGCGAGTGCACCTTCTTGAATTGCGAGTGCAATTTCTTTCATCTTTGGCGTGCCTTCGTCGGCAGCCATGACTAAACGGGCGAGATAGAACCCAACAGCGATGGCAAGCACGGCCGAAGCAGCTGAAAGCCACAACACCGCCCATTCTCCGCCCTTGAGCACGAACTCTTGATAGCCGCCTTCGGCAGCAAATAATCCTGACACTTAATTGTCTCCTGGCAAGTTCTGGGGCGCTCTGACTTTCAGACGCCCGCTGTATGGAACAGGACAACAGTAGTGAAAAATGACACGCAAAGACGAAATGGTGAAGTTATGGCTAATGGGCTCTGTGGGGCTACCGTTTCAAGGGCAGTTGCTCAGTCGGCCCGCCCGGCCCGCAAGGAGACTTTATTTACATGGCACAAGTAGTTACATCTCATCGCGGCCCGGTCACCGGCACCGCCACCCACAAGCGCACCAAGCGCCCATTTCTTCTTGACCTCTATTCCACAGCGGTGGGCAAGAAGTACGTGATGGGAATCACGGGAGTCGCCATGATGGGTTTTGTCCTGTTCCACATGATCGGGAACCTCAAGATGTATGCCGGTGCAGCAGGTCTTGACCACTACGCCCATTTCCTGCAGACATTGCTGTATCCCCTCGCGCCAAAGGGCTGGGTTCTCTGGATTCTTCGTGGTGGTCTTATTTCCATGCTGTTCCTCCATCTCCACGCGGCATGGTCACTGACCCGCTTGAATCGCCATGCACGACCTATGAAATACCAAAGCAAGCGCGATTATCAGATTGCCAATTTCGCTAGCCGCACCATGCGGTGGACAGGAATCATCGTCCTAGCTTTCATCTCGTGGCATCTGCTCGATCTGACTTTTGGGGTCGTGAACTCCGAGGCGGGCAAGATGATTACGCATCCGGGCGATGAGGAATCGGTGAAGGCGGTCTATGCCAGCATCGTGTACTCATTTCAGCGCACTCCAGTTGCCTTGTTTTATGTGGTTGCAAATATTTTGTTAGGAATCCACTTGTTCCACGGTGCATGGAGCATTTTTCAGTCCTTTGGCTTGAACAACCCTCGCTTCAACAGTTGGACTCGTGCATTTGCTACTGGCTTTGCCTCAATTGTCGTTATCGGCAATGTCTCGTTCCCAATATCAGTAATGGCTGGCATCGTCGGCTGACCGACACGCCTCGAAGAAGAAAGACACAATCATGACTCTCACTGATGAACTTTTCGCAAAGAACACGGTCACGCTTGACAGCAAAATTCCTGAAGGCCCCGTTGCAGACAAATGGGACAACTACAAACAAAACATGAAGTTGGTGAACCCCAACAACAAACGCAAATTCAAAGTCATTGTGGTAGGCACCGGTCTTGCTGGTGCATCAGCCGCGGCAACACTTGCCGAACTCGGCTATCAAGTTGATGCTTTTACTTTTCATGACTCAGCTCGCCGCGCTCACTCCATTGCTGCACAAGGAGGCATAAACGGGGCAAAGAACTACAAAGGTGACGGTGACAGCGTTCATCGTTTGTTCTATGACACAGTCAAAGGAGGTGACTTTCGTTCGCGCGAGGCAAACGTGCATCGTTTGGCTCAAGTCAGCATCGACATTATTGACCAAATGGTGGCTCAAGGAGTTCCATTTGCCCGTGAATATGGTGGTCTTTTAGATAACCGTTCCTTTGGTGGGGCGCAAGTCAGTCGTACTTTTTACGCCCGTGGCCAAACCGGTCAGCAATTGCTGCTTGGCGCGTACCAACAGTTCTCTCGCCAAGTTGGACTTGGTGGTATTCGTTTGTTCAACCGCACCGAATTGATTGATGTTGTAGTTATTGATGGCCGTGCTTCCGGCATTGTTGTTCGCGATCTCATAACAGGCGAAATCACATCACATGCAGCACACGCAGTCGTGTTGGCAACAGGCGGATACGGAAACGCATTCTTTTTGTCAACAAATGCAATGGCATCAAATGTTACGGCCGCATGGCGCGCTCATCGAAAGGGCGCATTGTTTGCGAATCCCAGCTTCACACAAATTCATCCAACATGCATTCCCCAGAGTGACGAAAGCCAAGCAAAGTTGACATTAATGTCAGAGTCATTGCGTAATGACGGCCGCGTATGGGTTCCTGTAAATCAAAATGAGACGCGTCTTGCTCGCGACATTCCAGAAGAAGAACGTGATTATTATCTCGAGCGTTTGTACCCCTCCTTCGGTAATTTGGCTGCGCGCGATGTTTCCTCTCGTGCAGCAAAGCGTCTTGTTGACAATGGACAAGGCGTCGGTGCAAAGAAGAATGGCGTGTACCTTGACTTCGCCGAAGCAATTGAGCGCCTTGGTCGTGACGTTGTGCAAGAGCGCTATGGCAACTTGTTCGAAATGTATGAACGTATTGCGGGCGAAAATCCATATGAAACTCCGATGCGTATCTACCCAGCCAGTCATTACACAATGGGCGGTTTGTGGGTGGACTACGAACTTCAAACAAATATTCCTGGCTTGTATGCAGCAGGTGAAGCCAATTTTTCTGACCATGGAGCAAACCGTCTTGGTGCTTCTGCACTGATGCAAGGTCTTTCAGATGGATACTTCGTATTGCCGTACACAATCGGAAACGGACTTGCTCCGTTGTTGAACAAACCAATGCCAGGCATTGATCACCCTGAGTTCAAGGTTGCCGAAGAAGCAGCTCGCGAGCGGTACAACGCGTATCTTGCAATTAACGGGACAAAATCACCTGATTACTTCCATCGTGAACTCGGAAAAATCATCTGGGATTACTGTGGAATGGAACGCACCGAAGAAGGATTGAAAAAAGCATTGGAACTTCTTCCTGCGCTTTATCAAGAATTCAAGACCGACCTTCGTGTCACAGGAGATGGCGACAGTTTGAATCAGACCCTTGAAAAAGCTGGTCGTGTTGACGACTTCTTCCAATTGGGCATGCTGATGTGTCGCGATGCTCTTGACCGTAATGAGAGCTGTGGTGGGCACTTCCGTTCTGAATATCAGACAGACGATGGTGAAGCACTTCGTGACGATGTGAACTACTGCCACGTTGCCGCATGGCAATGGGGCGGCAACCCAATGACACCAAACCTGAACGTTGAACCACTTGAATTTGAAACAGTTCACCTCGCGACCCGGAGTTACAAATGAGTAATCACCTCAAAAACATCACATTGCGCATTTGGCGTCAGGCTGGTCCTGCAGCAAAGGGCAATTTCGAAACCCACGTGGTCGACGAAATTACCGACGAAGCTTCTTTTCTCGAAATGCTCGACATCTTGAACGACAAACTCATTACAGAGGGCAAAGAGGCAGTGGTCTTTGATCATGATTGCCGCGAGGGTATTTGTGGTACATGTTCACTCATGATTGACGGACAAGCACACGGACCTCAACGTGGCACCGCTACGTGTCAGTTGCACATGCGGAAATTTAAAGACAATGACACCATCACAATCGAGCCTTGGCGCGCTTCAGCATTCCCCATTATCAAAGACCTCATGGTTGACCGTTCTGCATTTGACCGCATCATTGAATCAGGTGGCTATATCACTGCTGAAACCGGCGGAGCACCAGATGCAAACCTGATTCCCATTTCCAAAATTGTGGCCGACGCTGCGATGGACTCTGCAGCGTGTATTGGCTGTGGAGCCTGTGTCGCAGCGTGCCCAAATGGTGCTGCCAACTTGTTCACCGGTGCAAAGATTGCCCACCTCAGCCGTCTGCCTCAGGGTCAGGCTGAGAGGTATTCACGCGTTGAAGCCATGGTGGAAACCATGGACGAGCGCTTCGGATCATGCACTAATCACGGCGAGTGTGAAGCGGCGTGCCCGAAGGAAATTTCCATCGATGTCATTGCATTAATGAACAAGGACTACCGCAAGGCAAAGTTTGCCAACCGCAAGGATCTTGCTCGTAAATAAATTGCTGCTTAATTACTGAAATGGACCGCGGTGAAAACCGCGGTCCATTTTTATTGGCTTAAACGCTTCTTGAAATAGAGAAGTGTTGCCGCCTTCTTACGGCGTTCATGGCGAAGCACTTCTTTGTAGTAACCGAAACACACGCCACAGTTCTTATGGCCAACATGGAAATGC
>SHUR01000024.1 GCA_009694565.1 Ilumatobacteraceae bacterium
CACAGTTTGCCGTCGTGCAGCGAGGAAAATCTATCGATGCTTTGACATGCATAGAAGTTGATGATTGTGATGCAGCATTAACTGCAATTGGTCGCCATTGTCGAGAACGTCTGTCTGGCTCTCTTGCTGGACGCGTGATTGGTGTTACTGGCTCAGTGGGCAAGACCAGCACGAAAGATTTAGTTCTGGCGGTCCTTCGTTCGCAGTTTTCTCAGGCGCACGGACCCGAGAAGTCATTGAACAATGACATCGGGGTTCCTGTGACGATTATCAATGCACCCGATGCGTGTGATGCTTTGGTATTGGAGATGGGAATGCGCGGTCTCGGTGAAATTGCGAGATTGTGTGAGGTCGGTCATCCACAGATTGGAGTGATTACTGAAGTTGGTGACGCGCACAGCGATCGAGTCGGTGGAATCGAGGGAGTGGTTCGCGCCAAAGCCGAATTAGTCCAATCCATCCCTTCATCGGGAGTTGCGATTGTAAATTCAGATTCTGTGAATGCGATGAAAACTGTGCATGGTATTGCTGCGCGAGTTATGACGTTCGGATCTTCTGAAACAGCTTCTGTTCGATGGGAGATTGTTTCGTCAGATGAACGTGGGCGTTGCACGGTGCGCTTCACTATGGGCGAGCAAAGCGCAGTGGGTGTTGTTCCGCTTCCGGGAATTCATATGGCGTCAAATGCTGCTTCGGCAGTGGCTGTTGGGATCACATGTGGAATTGAAATTTCACAATGTGTTGAGGCGTTGTCAAATACCGAGGGTGCACGTCAACGTATGCAGTGGGTCACTGGCCGAAATGGAGTTCGGATTCTTGATGACTCGTATAACGCAAACCCGGTATCAGTCACCGCCGCTTTACGTACAGTGGCAGAGACCCCAGCCAAGCAGCGATATGCAGTGTTGGGGGTTATGGCTGAGGTGCTTCACTCAGACAAGGCCCATCGAGAGATTGCAACATTGTGTCAGAAGTTGGGAATCGAGTTACTTGCTCTAGAGACCGATCTCTACGGAACTGATGCGTTGTCACTGACCGACATTGCTAGCTCGTTGGTCCATCGTGATTCGAATGTTGTTGTTCTTGTCAAAGGATCTCGCGTTGCCGCAACAGAACGAGTCGTACAGGCCTTAATGGGCTAACGGTCGACGCCTTTGTCGATCTTTTCGATATTGCAGGACCACGCGAGAAACAATGCCCAAGCCGCACCAAACAATAAAACTGGACGTGATCCGATGCGGTCCATAATTGGACCGAAGATCAAGTTTCCAATAGGGATTGTCCCACCAAAGGCCATGAACCACAACGACAAAACACGAGCACGAATCTCCAGTTCAAGTCGACTTTGTAGAACCGTCATGAGGGCAGTTGTCGTTGAGAAATAGGAGGCGCCAAGACAAAACCCAGTGATGAAAGCAAGGGGAGTAGAGCGCACAGAGGCAAACGCCGTCATAAAGATTGCAAAACAAACAAACCCTCCGCGTGCGACCTTTCTCTTGTCGATGCCTGCCATCACAGTGCCAATGGCAAGTGCTCCAAACATTGCTCCAAGTCCCCATGTGGCGTAGAGCCATTTGTACACAGGTGTACGTGGTTTGATACCAAATGTTAGGTCAGCAACAGCGGGAAATAGTCCGACAAAGGGGAGACTAAAAAGCGAAAATGAAAACATTGTTATAAGTAATCTTCGCAAAACAGGGCGGGCGCGTGCGGTGCGAATTCCCAGGGTTAATGACTCCCATCCAGATTCTTGAGTGTGTTTTGCTACCGGTAACGCAATGCGAATAACTGCTGACATCACAATGAGATAGGTGCAGGAGTTAATGAAAAACACCTGCGAGGTCGTGAGACCCCAGTGCATCAAAAGTGCAGCAAGGATTGGGCCGACTACTCGTGAGGCATTGATTGATGTAGACGACAAACTGATGGATCCACCAAGGTCTTCGGGGCGTACAAGGCTTGGTAAGACGGCAGAAAATGCGGGTGCATTGAATGAATTTCCTATACCGACAGTGAGTTGAGCGCAAAAGAGAAGCGCAATTGAACTATCAACAGATGTAAGGATTCCGAGAAACACAGACCCTGTCATCTGAATGCATTGCGCGAATATCAGCCAATTGCGGCGGTCGTATTTATCGGCCATGACCCCAGCAGGAATGGACAAAAGAAGCAATGGCCCCAGTTGGGCAAGAGTGAATAAGGCCACGGTCGAGGCGCTACCGGTTCGTGAATAAATGTAGGCCGGCAAGATCACTTGCTGCATCCACACTCCGATGCTGGATAAAAAACTGCTGATCCACATCACTCGGAAGTCTCGGTAACTCAATGCCGCACTAATGGTGCCAGGTTTATGGTCTGTGCGGCGTGGTTGCGGAGAGGAGTTCATAGGGAACGAATAGACGATACTTCTCATGGCAGGCTTTTGGTGTGTTGGTCCACGCGCACGGGTCTAGATGTGACAATAATGACAGAGTGCAAATAGATTCACCGACAACAGCGACTTCGCCAACGACCAATCTTGACAGTTGCCGTACTCGGTATGGCACATTCGCGGAGTGTCCGTTATGCACTGGTGATCTCACGCCAGAACATGCACACTTTAAATGTCGCACGTGCGGTTGGCGTGATAGCTGTTGCGACTAGTGCGACGGGGTGAATTTCACAGGAAGAGATGCTGGCCCAAATATTCCGACACCAGAGGGCTTATAGACAACGGGGCCGTCAAGTTCTAGATTCAGCATTCGTTGTGACAGCACAGTGAAGGCCTCTTGCAGTTCCGCGCGCGCAAGTGATGCACCGAGGCAATAGTGAATGCCTGCACCCAGTGACAAATGAGGTTGACCAACTGGCTCTCGTGTGATGTCAAAAGTTTCTGGCGTAGGAAAGACAGATTTGTCATAATTTCCGGTGCTCATTGACGTACTCATAAAAGTTCCCTTAGGGAAAAGCACTCCGTTGTACTCGATGTCTTCCGATGCAAATCGAATAGTGCCGCCAACGGCGCCAGAGAAACGCAACACTTCTTCCACTGCACGTTGTACGAGAGAAGGATTCTTGCCAAGCAAGGCCCACTGTTCTGGATATTCGGCAAACAGGGCGAGTGCGAGACCTAATTGATTACGGGTGGTATCTGTACCACCCACAATGACAGCCTCCACCATCATTGTGAGTTCTTCTGTATTGAGTTTGTCACCAGCTTCTTCGGCTGCAATGAGATCAGTGATGAGGTCATCAGCCGGTACGTTTCGGCGTTTTTCAATGAGCCCCTCGGTGTACTTTTCAAGTTCTTGTTGCGCGGCAATAAAGATCGACATATTTTCTGCCAAATTGTCACTAAAAATAAGCAAGACCTCAGTGGCGAGTCGACTAAAAAGTTTCCAGTCTTCTTTTGGTGCACCCAACAACTCACAAATGATGGGAATCGGGTACGGCTCACAAATGTCTCGCACCACTTCGGCTTTGCCAGAAGCAGCAAACGGGTCGAGAAGTGAATTCACAGTCTCTCGCATGAACGGGCGAAGGCGGTCAGCGCTGCGAGGCGAGAATGCTGGTGCGACAAGGCGTCGCAAGCGAACATGGACATCACCTTCTGCATTCAGAATAGAAACGCGACGACGACCGAGAAATGCTTCATCGGTAATGCCTTGGAGTTGCGCAATCATGCCAGTGGCTGAGTGCCACCGCTTGTCGCGCAGAATTCCCATGACGGATTCGTATGTCAGAACGGAATAACCGATGTCGGTTCGTGCGAGCCAGCTGTCTTTCGCTATCTCTCGAAGTAGAGCGTGACGGTCAGATCGTTGTTGGTCAATAACGAGTGGGACTTTGGGGATTTGTAGGTCAGTTGCAATCGAAGCCATTGCTACAACCTATTCGTTGATCGCGTCCAATGGCTCAACGAAGGGCTGCGATAAAGCTGTAGCTACAGCCTCGTAGGTCACATGACCATGATGTGTGCTGAGGCCGTGCGCAAGAGCAGCGTTTTTTTCAACAGCGCTCCTTGTACCGCTTCTAGCGATTTCCAACTGATACGGCAAGGTCACGTTAGTCAGCGCATATGTACTGGTGTGTGAAACGGCGCCTGGCATATTGCCTACGGCGTAGTGAACGACACCGTGTTCTACGTAGACGGGGTCCGTATGTGTGGTCTCACGTGTGGTTTCAATGCATCCACCTTGGTCGACCGCTACGTCCACAATGACAGCGCCACGCTTCATTGATCGAACCATGTCTTCGCTAACAACGACTGGTGCTCGGCCGCCTGCAACCAATACGGCTCCGATCACAAGGTCAGCATCAAGAACGCTCCGTTCGATGGAACCGCGATTGGAAGCAAGAGTTGAGACCCTGCCTCTGTGAATCTGGTCGACATATCGCAAGCGCTCAATGTTCTTGTCAATCAGAATGACTTCTGCCTCCATTCCTGCAGCAATCCATGCAGCGTTCCAACCGACATTTCCCGCGCCGAGTACAACAACTTTGGCGGGACGTACTCCTGGGGCTCCACCCATCAATACTCCGCGACCACCGTTGTGTGATTCCAAGAAGTGTGCTCCCATTTGTGGCGCCAATCGACCCGCGACTTCACTCATAGGTGCAAGTAGCGGCAATGAGCCATCAGGCAATTGCACTGTTTCGTATGCAAAGGATGTGGTGCCAGCGGCAATTAGAGCATTGGCAACGTTCGGGTATGCCGCGAGGTGCAAGTAAGTAAACAATGTGAGGTCACGGCGCAGAAAACCGAATTCTTCTTCTTTTGGCTCTTTAACCTTCACTACCATCGGCTGCGCCCACGCGTCGGATGCGGTGGGGACAATTGTCGCCCCAGCCGCCACAAAATCTGCATCCGATATGGAGGCACCATCACCAGCACCAGTTTCCACGAACACGCCAATGCCGTACCGTTCGCATTCTCTGACACCGTCTGGAGTCATAGCCACCCGACCCTCGGCGATCTTTACTTCTCGAGGTACCCCAATAGATGCAATTTTTGCCACACCATAGGTATACCGCCGAAAAAGTGAGCAGTGTGGACGCCATGGTGCAATCTGTGGAATCCTTAACACATGAAGAGTTTCAAGAACTTTATTAATGGTGAATACGTCGAAGCGAGTGACGGTCAGACAACCGCCATCATCGATCCGTCGACTGGACAGCAATATGGTGAGGCAGCCCTAAGTGGCGCCCCAGATGTTGACCGTGCCATGAAGGCCGCCGCGCAAGCGTTCAGGACATGGGGTCAGACAACGCCGTCGGAACGCTCATTGGCGTTGTATCGAATTGCTGATGCCATTGAGGCACGTGCAGAAGAAATAGTTGCTGCCGAAGTGCAGAACACAGGTAAGCCAATTGCGCTAACCATGAGCGAAGAAATTCCCCCCATGGTTGACCAGATCCGTTTCTTTGCCGGAGCTGCGCGCATGTTGGAAGGGAAAGCAACCGCTGAGTACATGGCAAACATGACATCAATGATTCGTCGTGAACCGATTGGTGTGTGCGCACAAGTTGCACCATGGAATTATCCGATGATGATGGCGGTGTGGAAATTTGCGCCAGCCATTGCTGCAGGTAACGCAGTTGTACTGAAGCCTTCTGACACGACCCCTGCTTCAACCACTCTTCTCGCCGAAATTGCAGCGGAGTTTTTGCCAGCCGGTGTACTGAATGTCATTTGTGGTGATCGAGATACTGGCCGAGCAATGGTGACACACGACATTCCTTCCATGGTGTCTGTGACTGGGTCTGTTCGTGCGGGAATTGAAGTGGCGGAAGCTGCAGCAAAAAGTTTGAAAAGAGTGCATCTTGAATTGGGTGGTAAGGCGCCTGTCATCGTATTTGATGATGCAGACATTGAAGCTGCAGCTGCCGGTATTGCTGCAGCGGGGTATTTCAATGCTGGACAAGACTGCACGGCTGCAACACGAGTTGTGTGTGGCCCGAAGATTTATGCAGAGTTCGTCGCTGCGCTTGCAGAGCAAGCTGCTGCCACTCGCACAGGTGGCCCGACAGATCTTGAGGCGGCCTTTGGTCCATTGAACAATCAGAATCAGCTGGCTCACGTTGCAGGTTTCGTTGACCGCACGCCGAAGCATGCGCGCGTTGTGACCGGTGGAGAACGTCAAGGCAAGGACGGATACTTCTTTACGCCAACGGTGATTGCAGACCTAAAGCAAGACGATGAAATGATTCAGAACGAAATATTTGGACCTGTTATTACTGTGCAGCGATTCTCAGATGAAGATGAAGCGTTGCGTTGGGCAAATGGCGTCGAATACGGGCTTGCATCGTCGGTGTGGACTCGCGACTTTGGTCGTGCAATGCGTATGGCAAAACATCTTGATTTTGGTTGTGTGTGGATTAACACTCACATTCCAGTTGTTGCAGAAATGCCTCACGGAGGATACAAGAAGTCCGGATACGGAAAAGACTTGTCAGCGTATGCACTTGATGACTACACCCGCATCAAGCACGTGATGGCAAACCTCGAGAGCTAAACGGTTTTATCGGTTCTGGTATTGACACCAGGCTTCAGTGAACACTGTTGTCAGTGTTGATCGAATGAATTCAAGTTCTTGCTCGCCACATACAAGTGTTGGCGATAGCACTATTACAGGATCCGCTCGGTCGTCTGCCCGACAAATAAGCCCAGCGTCATAAATCATCGGTGACACCACTGTGCGTAAGAGCCATTCGCTTTCTTCGTCGCTGAAGGTCTCTCCAGTTTCAGGATCGCGAACTAATTCAGCAACACGAAAGTAACCGCACCCACGTACGTCGCCAACAATTGGCAATTTACCGAGAGACGCCATTACGTCGTCGAACAGTGCTTCGTGACGTAACACATTGCCGCAGAGATCCTCGCGTTCAAGGACGTCGATATTGGCAAGCGCTACGGCACAACTGACAGGGTGTCCTCCGAAAGTATTTCCATGCAAGAAGACCCTGTTTCCTTCTTCAAGGAACGGTGCAGCGATCATGTCGCTAACTAAAACTCCGCCGAGAGGGGAGTATCCGCTTGTCACGCCTTTGGCAAAGGTGATCATGTCTGGCTGGTAACCGAATCTGTCAGAGCCGAACATATGTCCGAGTCGACCAAACGCACAAATGACCTCGTCAGACACAAGCAAGATTCCGTATTTGGTGCACGTCTCGCGCACACGTTTCCAGTACCCATCTGGTGGGACTAATGCACCGCCCGTATTTTGCAGGGGCTCCATGATGACCATTGCAACGGTGTCTGGTCCTTCTTCGAGTATCCGACGTTCTAAATCATCAGCACAATCAAGCGTGCACGCATCAAGTTGAGAACATATGTTGCACCGATAGTGGTTTGTATTGCGAATCTTCAAGGCATGTGGAAGTAGTGGTTCAAATGGTTCACGCAGAGCTGGAATGCCGGTTATTGAGAGCGCGCCCATCGATGTACCGTGGTACGAGTAGTCACGACTAATCACTTTGCGGCGCTGGGGTTGTCCGATAATTGCGAAGTATTGAATTGCCAGTTTCCAAGCCGCTTCAACGGCTTCGCCGCCACTAGTAGTAAAAAAGACCCGGTTGAGATTGCCGGGTGCAAGGTCGGCCAATTTGCCTGCAAGTCGCGCTGCTGGTTCTGTTGCGTAGTTCCAGATCGGAAAATATGCGAGTTTCTCGGTCTGTGCTCGAGCTGCTTCTGCAAGTTCCGCGCGGCCATGTCCGATATTGACAGTGAAAAGGCCGCTGAGTCCGTCAAGGTACTTGCGTCCTTGTGCGTCATAAACGTAGGCGCCTTCGCCTCGATCAATAATTGGCACTCCATCTCGCTCGACACCTGCGAGTCGAGTGAAGTGACCCCAGAGATGGCGTTGTGCGAGGTGTGCGATGTCGTCAAGATGGTCGAGGCTCACAGAGAAATGCTAGGTTGCGTTGTCGTAGTTCCGTCATCATTGCCTATATTGCCTATGATTTGAGCGACAGCAAAGGGGAGGTCCAGTGGCAGATGAACGCGGGTCAGTAGAACTCGTCAATGTGACGAAGAAATACGGCGACATGGTGGCAGTTGACTCCATGAATCTCTCCGTTCATCCGGGCGAATTTTTGTCACTATTAGGTCCTAGTGGTTGCGGCAAGACCACCACCTTGCGCATGCTCGCTGGTTTTGAGCAACCAGATTCTGGTCATATCCGCATCAACGGCCTAGAAGTGCAAAACATTCCTTCGTACAAGCGTGAAGTCAACACTGTGTTTCAACATTACGCGTTGTTTCCACACATGACTGTTGCTGAAAACGTCGCCTATGGACTCAAACAATCAGGAACACCGAAGAGTGAAGTCGCTATTCGTGTTGCCGAGGCTCTTGACATGGTGCAGATGTCAAAACTTGCTGAACGTCATCCTCGCCAAATGTCTGGTGGGCAGCAACAGCGAGTCGCTGTCGCCCGCGCACTGGTGAATCGCCCGAGCGTGCTTCTTCTCGATGAACCGCTGGGTGCTCTCGACCGCAAACTTCGAGAAGAGATGCAGATCGAATTAAAACTCCTTCAGAGTCGTCTCGGAATCACATTTGTGTTCGTCACTCACGACCAAGAAGAAGCAATGTCCATGTCTGACCGAATCGCCATCATGCTCGACGGCCACATCGAACAACTCGGTGACCCAGAAACGGTATATGAGCATCCGTCGTCTGCGTTCGTGGCAGGGTTCATTGGTCGAAACAATTTCTGGACTGGCGTAGCGACTGAAGATGGGGCCATTGCAGATGATGGCACCGTTTTTGTTGCGTCACGCCCAGAAGAAGACGTTCCCAATGGTGAAGACACCTTGTCGGCGGTTCGCCCAGAGTGCATGGTGCTTACCCGAGAGCGCCCTTCGCAAGCACACAATGTGGTTCAGGCCACGGTGTCTGGAATCTCTCATTTTGGTGATGTGCTGCAGTACGTGGTTACAGCTGGAGACCGGGACCTCATTGTGATGTCCCCGCGCACCAGCACCAACCGCCCCGCCTTGGGCGACTCTGTCTGGTGCTCGTGGGCGCCTGAAGAGGTGTATCTGTTCTCGGCCCGCCAGGCTGGGGTCGTAATGGCGGAGCCCCACAGCGACTAGACCGCTAGGGAACGCCTGTCGACAGACTAAGTTGTGCCCTGTACCAACATCTCTCACAACTAACACCAAGGAGAAATATTCATGACACAGGAACTACGAATTCTTGCCCCAGATAGCTTTCGCGACAAATTAAATCGTCGCGCATTTATCAAAGCGGGTACCGCAACTGCTGGTATGGCAGTGGTGTTGATGGCATGTGGCGGATCAGATTCTGATTCACCTGATACCACTGCAGCAGCAGGTGATGCAGCAAAAGAAGCAACGGGCGACTGGAGCCGCGTTATCAATCAGTCATCAGGAACTCTTGCCATGTACACATGGGGCGACTACGACGATCCAGCATTAGTTGGAGCACTTGCTGAATCAAGCCTTGGCGTAAAGATGAAGGTTGACTACTTCGCTAGCAACGAAGACCTCATCACCAAGTTGTCAGCAGGCGGCGGCTCAAGCAGCGGATTCGACATTGTTGTTCCAACCGGCCCATACATCGTGCAAATGGTGCAAAAGGGCCTCATTCAGAAGTTCGACAAGTCACTTCTTCCGAACATGGTCAATGTTGAGCCTGTCTTCCTCAGTCAATCATGGGACAAGGACAACGAATACTCAGTATGTAAGAACTGGGGCACAACTGGTTTCTTCTACGACACCACCAAGATCACAAAAGAACTCAACACGTGGCAAGACTTCCTTGATGCGTGCATGGGTGAAGCAAGTGGACAGTGCTCAGTAATCGATGCTGCTCCGAACTACGCCGGTCCATACTTCTGGGCCAACGGTATTGATTGGAATACGGAAGATAAGGCGTTACTTGATGCGGCAGAAAAGTTCCTGGTGGAAGAACTTGCTCAGCACGTCAAGGCATTCGACAGCTATCCAAGTACAAAGATTGCAGAAGGTGCCTACACCTTGGCGATGGCATGGAATGGTGATGCGCGTCAGGCGTACTTCCGCATTAAAGATGCAGGTGGCACGCCAGAAAACTGGCGCTGGGTTCTCGGTTCTCCCGACACTGAACTTTTCATGGATACCTTCTGCATCGCAGCCGGTTCTCCGAACACAGAAGCTGCACATGCGTGGATCAACTGGATTTTGATTCCTGAGAACTCCATTACGGATCTTGAGTATCACGGTTATCACACCGGCATGAAAGAAATGGAACAACTCATCACTGAGTTGGCTCCAGATCTTGTGAAGGGCGAGATGATTTTCTTCAAGCCTGAAGAAGTAAAGACCATGCACACGCAAGTCTTGAACACTTCAATCGACCGCTTGGTCGACATCTTGAACAAAGCTAAAGCCAAGGCTGGAGCCTGATAGGGGTGACCGCACCGGTCGCAACTACCTATCGCAAACGGCTGCGAGCCCCTAAGTTCGCACTCGCCTTACCGTCGATTATCTGGTACCTGCTTTTTTTTGCTGTACCTGTTGCGTTCATAGTCGTCTATAGCTTTGCCGCAAAAGACGGATCAAAACTGATTCCTGTTGATTACAGCAATTTGTCTGGTGCTAACTATTCCAATGTTTTCGATGAGACCTTTTTCAAGGTATTCAAGTCAACATTACGGATATCAACCATTGCAACTTTTGGCTGTTTGGTCATTGGTTTACCAGTTGCATATTTCGCAGCGTTCAAGGTGCCAGAAAAATGGAAAGCCATCATCTTGGCCTTGGTGGTTGTCCCGAGTTTCACGAGCTTTTTAATTCGCACTGTTGCATGGCGAATTCCACTTGCGCCAAATGGGTTCTTTTCAAAGTGGCTCGTCGACATGGGCTGGATTGGTACGCAAGGAATTCAGATTCTTGAGACGCCCCTTGCAGTGCAAGTGGCAATCATTTATAACTATCTCGGTTTCATGATTTTGCCGTTGTTTGTTGCGCTTGATCGAATTGATATTCGGATGCGTGAAGCCAGTAAAGACTTGGGCGCAGGGCGGGTCGCAACTTTCTTTGGCGTCACATTGCCATTGGCTGGCCCCGGAATCATCGCAGGTGTTCTGTTGACGTTCATTCCGATGTGTGGTGATTACGTCACTGCCACTGTTCTTGGTGGTGCAAAAGGAAACATGATCGGTTCGATGATTGCATCGCAATTCAGCGGTGCTCAAAACTGGCCACTCGGTTCGGCAATGGCAATCCTTATGATTGGCTCCGTTTTGCTTTCCATGGTCGTCGGAGCTGCAATTGTGTGGCTTATCTCATGGGTCTTGAAACATCCACCATCAATTTCGACACGTATTAAGCATTCACTTCACGAGCGATCTGTGAGTCGGACACGCGAAGGAAAGGCGACTTGGTTTAACTTCGATGTGTTGCCAATCGCGTTGAGCGTCTGGACCTTTCTTGTTTTGGTGTTCTTGTTTATCCCAATCTTCCTCGTGGTGATTCACTCCTTCAACGGCGGAAGCTCATTCACTATTTGGTCTGGCAATGCTGGAGTCAAGTGGTGGGATGAACTATTTGATAGCTCGGTTGCTTGGGCAGTAATGATTCGTTTCGTGGTTTTGTTTGTCGTTTCAGTCATTCTTCGAAATGTATTAATGCGCACCACAAAGATCTCACGCCGGTTGTTGAATTGGTCCGGTCCTACAGCGTTTCTATTAGCATTTATCATCAATGGAATATCAACAGACTGGTATGAAACCGTTTTTGATTTTGCAAGCATTGGTGACGCAATCCGTAACTCGTTTATCGCAGCATTCGGCGCAACAGTCCTGGCAGTAATTCTTGGTGGCTTTGCCGGTGTTGCGCTTGCTCGTCGCCCTGGTGTGTGGACAAAAGTTTTTATGGCCTCCGTGTTTCTTATTCTCGTGACACCTGAAATCATGGATGCAATTGCGCTCGCAACATGGTTTCCACGTGTCGCAGATTTTCCCATCATCGGATACCCATTCAAAAACGGTTGGGGGCCATTCAATGGCGGCATGAACAAACTGTGGGTGGGTCAGTCTCTGTATGCGAGCGCGGTTGTCACACTGATTGTTCGTGCTCGACTTGCCGGTCTCGATGAAGCACTTGAAGAGGCGGCTGCAGACCTCGGTGCGCCTCCTGCTCGTGCATTCAGGCAAATTACTTTGCCGCTTATTTCGTCGGCTCTCATTGCGGGCGGACTGTTGTCCTTCACGCTATGTCTTGATAACGCTGTCATTTCAACCCTGATTAGTGAAGCTGGTTCCACCACTTTCCCCGTTGCACTGCTTGGTGCAACTCGTAGCACTATTAAGCCGTTCTGGGGAGTAGGAGCGGTCATTCTGTTCACTGTGACTCTTGGGGCATTGTGGTTTGTAACAGTTGTGTTGCGCAGGTCGGGTAGTTCGTCGAGCGAAATCGCTGCCACCATTGCTGGTAGTTGACGTAGCGTTATACGTCTATGCAACCTCCGAGTAGTCGCGCAATAGCCGTACAGCCACCCAATTCTCCTGAGTGGGTGCGAGATGCAGTGGTTGCAGGTGGTGGGCACATTGTTGAGCCTGCTGATGCTTCAGCAATTGTGTGGACTGCAGCTCAAAATGCATCCGGCTTGCGAGAGATTCTCGATGCTAATGATCATCTCGAATGGGTGCAGGTTCCTTTCGCCGGGATCGAAAACTTCGTTCCGGTCCTCGACGATAATCGTGTCTGGACATGTGGCAAGGGCGTATATGCCGAACCGGTCGCTGAACATGCTTTGGCATTGGCGCTCGCTGGTATGCGAAACGTTTCTGGATACTCTCGATCATCGCAATGGACTGGTCCAGTTGGCCACAATTTGTTAGGCGCTGCAGTCACCATTGTTGGTGGTGGAGGAATTACTGAGTCTCTGATTCGATTGCTTACGCCCTTTGGCTGCAATGTCACGGTTGTACGCAGAACAGTGGAAGATATTGATGGCGCGGACACTGTGGTCGGGCAAGAAAATCTCGTTGATGCATTGGCGGGAGCTGATGTTGTCTTCTTGGCACTATCGCTCACACCAGAGACTGTTGGATTGATTGGTAAGCCAGAACTTGAAGTGATGGAAGCACATGCGTGGATCATCAATGTTGCGCGTGGGAGACATATCGTCACAGATGACTTGGTGTGGGCATTGGAAAATAATGTCATCGGGGGAGCAGCTCTTGATGTAACAGACCCTGAGCCTTTGCCTGAGAATCATCCGTTGTGGTCGCTAGCCAATTGCATAATCACGCCGCATGTAGGAAACACGCCAGAGATGGCGGTGCCATTGTTATCCGCTCGCATTACGGAGAATGTCAAGCGATTCCTTAACGATGAGCGTCTCATCGGTCTCGTTGATGTGCGTCATGGGTACTAACAAAACGCACTACCAAGTTCTTGGTGTATCTGTAGAAGCGAGTACCGATGATATTCGACGCGCGTATCGAGCTCGGATGCGCGCCATACACCCCGATGTCAATGAGAATTCAGCTGATGGTTCACAGCGAATGACTGAAATAAATATGGCATGGAAAACATTGTCTAATCCTCATCTGCGTCGCGCCTACGATGCATCAGTTTTTATTTCGAAATTTTCAGTTGTCAGCAGTGGTGTTAGCAACACAGAGACCGTCACTTCGTATTCCCCCGCACGTTTTCCTTGGCGGGCAATGGTAATTGCTAGTGTCATCGGTGCAGTTTTAGTGTTGATAGCTCATGCGATGACATCGCCAAGTGCACCTCGCCCGATCGACCAATTATTGTCTGCGGGGTCGTGTGTCAATATCGACTCATCGTTATCCGCAGTGGAAATCTCATGCTCGCTACCTCATGATGCCGTTGTGGAGCAGTTAATTGCTATTGATCGGTCTTGCCCGCTAGAGATGGGGCAGTTCCAAGATCGCCAAGGAATGGGTGTTGTGTGTGTTTTGCCGGCGCGGCCAGTACCTGGCATGCAATTGCCAGGAGTCTCTGGGTAACTGCAGATTGCCGTACGAGTAGTCCTGTGGGAAATGGGTCTGATGTAGACCAATTGGAACTATCGTTGGGTTAGTGCGAAAGTTATGTGAAAGACCTGGGTGTGCAGGTCTTGCCGAAGTGTCATATGGCATTGACAAGGCGCAACTCATGGTGTGGGTTGATAACCGTGCAGTTCCCGAACGTGAATTAGCAGGTCGCCTCTGTCGTCGTCACGCAAATGCACTTAGTGTTCCGCGGGGATGGACCATTGATGATCGACGTGATGCTGTTCCTAAATTGTTCCGAGTTAATGATGATCCGCAACCGCCCCCCGTCACTCGCACGAAACGTGTCTCTGCTAAAAAGCCAGAGAAAGAACGCCCCTCACTCTTTGAGGGAAATCCAGATCCGGACGAAACGCAAGCAATTCCATGGTCCCCGCGACTGGCAAAATCGGTTCAACCAGATGATGACCAACCGACGTTTGGTCGATTACTGGGCCGAGCGTTTGGTCAACAGCCCAAAGACGACGAGTAAATCACATGCAGTATTCATCTGATGTGATGGTGGCAGTAGAGCCGGCACTCGTTCATCCCTATGTCGCAGATCTTGCTCGGTATGTCGAATGGATGCCGATGGTCCATGGCGCCGAAGCGGTGGGCGACGACGTGTGGAATGTTGAATTGCGTGCAAAGGTCGGAGTGTTTGCTCGCTCAAAACGTTTGCGTATGAAACGCACCGTGAACACCTCGCAGCACATCGTTTTCGAACGTGATGAGATCGATGGGAGGCGACATTCGCCGTGGATCATGGCCATCGCACTGCGGACAAACGATGCGGGGTGTGTCGTGACAGTTGATCTTTCTTACGGCGGTACTTTGTGGACAGCCGGCATCCTCGACAGAGTTCTTGCGGCTCAGGTTGAAGCGGGAAAGACTGGATTAGTTCGCGTCGTTCACGGGGCGTAAGCGGTTAACCGGCCGTTTGCTCGCTGCTCGAAAATCAGAGATGTTCCGAAGCACTCAGACAGCGACTCTGAAGTCAGAGTTTCGCGTAGTGGACCCGATGCAATGATTTTTCCCTCTCTCATTAAGGCACAGTGCGTGGTGCTGAGTGGAATCTCATCGACGTGATGTGTGACTACTACCGACGGCAGTTGCGGGTTGTCAAGAGCAAAAACCTGCAGTAGACGGATGAGGCTCTCGCGTCCACCGAGGTCAAGTCGAGCAGTCGGTTCATCAAGAAGTAGCGCAATAGGGTCAGTCATCAATGCCCGAGCGAGAAGAACACGTTGTTGTTCTCCAGACGACAAAGTTCCGATTTCACGATCTGCGCACCATGCGACACCGAGTTGGTCAAGACATTCGAGGGCCCGCTGAGTGTCTTCGTCAGAGTATGAATGCCACCAGGTTTCAAGTGCGCCAAATTTTGCTGATATGACGACTTGCGTTGCTGTTAAGACGGGGCGAATCTCAGAAGCAAGCGACGCTGACATATAGGCGATGCGGGGGCGAACGGGCCGAATATCGAATGTTCCTAGGGCGCGACCCTGGACAAAAATATCTCCAGATGATGGGTGAAGATACAGCGACAGAATACGAAGCAGTGTGGTCTTACCGCAACCATTTGGCCCAAGGATGACCCACCTGTCAGCAGGAAGGACGCAGAGAGATACCGAATCAAGGATGGAACGGCCCTCTCTGACAAGGCTGACAATGCTGGCACGGAGAACTGGCGAAATATCGGGGTCGTTCGGCACAAAGACACGGTATCGGGCATGACAGAGTAGAGACATGGTCGGCTCTGCGCACGAGGAACTTGAGCAGGGGTTGACTCGCGTCATGAGCGCAGTCAGCATTTCAAATCTTCAACGGTTGTCGGGTGGAGCTTCTCGCGAGACGTGGCGTTTCACTGCTGACCATGAGGAATTTGTTCTGCAACGGGTGCGACCAGGCACCATTGGCGGTTTCCAAGTCGAGCCCCGCGTTTTGTCGGCAGCGCATCATGCCGGGGTACCAGTTGCTGAGTTGGTGGTGGACGGCGCAGAAAGAACAGAACTGCAGTCTCCGTTCATGATTGTGCGTCAGGTTGAGGGTGAAACAATTGCCCGAAAGATTTTGAGAGACGAGAGGTTTGACAGGGCTCGGATAGCTCTGACTTCGCAATTGGGTGTGGCGGCAGCGCAATTACATCAGATAGATACCGCGTCAATTCCTGGGCTAGTTGCCGATGATCAGATGAATAGATATCAGACAGTTCTGCGAGACCTTGGAGAGCCTCATCCAGTTTTTGAAGCTGCGCTTCGCTGGTTACATATCAACCAGCCTGAGTCGACATCAGCATGTCTGGTGCATGGTGATTATCGTCTCGGCAACATCATGGTGAATGAGCAAGGGCTGGCTGCAATTCTTGACTGGGAACTTGCCCACATCGGTGACCCCATGGAAGATCTCGGATGGTTGTGTGTACGCGCATGGCGCTTCGGTGGAGCGTTTCCTGCAGCAGGCCTCGGTACATATGACGAACTCTTTGATGCGTATGCATCTGTCACCGGAGTGCGACCAGATCCTGATGTCGTGCGATGGTGGGAAATTCTTGGCACGGTGAAGTGGGGAATCATTTGTATCTCTCAAGCGGCAACACACTTGATGGGCATTGCTCGTAGTCATGAATTGGCTGCTATCGGACGTCGAGTCTGTGAAAATGAATATGACCTGATTGAACTTCTTACCGAAAGAACACGATGACCGCCCCGCATGATCGACCGACCGCAGCAGAACTTCTTGAAGCTCTTCATGAATGGATGGAGCGCGACTTATTGCCAGGCGTTGACGGTCGATTGCAATTCCACACTCGGGTGGCAATCAACATGATTGATATTGTCCGTCGTGAGCTTGAACTAGGTCCAGATCAAGAAGCTCGACATGAAGCTGTGCTCGCATCGTTTGGCATGAAGGATGACGAAGAATTAGCAACTGCAATTCGTTCAGGCACTTTTGATTCAGATTTGTCAGCAGTGTTAATGCGATTACTTCCGGTAGTGGAGGACAAATTAAGAGTGGCGAACCCGCGTTATTTGCGTTGACCGCGAGATGCGTTCAGGGTTATTGGTTGGCCAGCAGCAAGTTGTCCACACGCCGCAGCAATTTCAGTGCCACGGTTCTGTCGAGTAGTGGCGTTGACACCGAGGTCTCGCAGTAGTCGTTGAAACGCTGCCACTCGTCCGGGCGAACTGCCCACAGTTGGCCAACCAGGTGTGGGGTTCAGCGGAATGAGGTTGACGTGAGCTGCTGGAGTGAGCTGTAAGCACAACTCAGCTAGTTCGCGTGCATCACGATCTGTGTCATTGACGGCGTCAATCAGCGCCCATTCAAATGAAATACGGCGACCTTTTGTAAACAGGTATTCACGGCAGGTTTCCATCAGCATCTTGAGCGGATAGCGCTCGTTGATCGGAACTAACTCTGTTCGCAGTTGGTCGCGTGCGGCATGCAATGAAACAGCGAGGTTGACTGGCAACGGACGTTGAGTCAATGCCTTAATGCCAGGAACAATCCCCACTGTAGAGATGGTGAGATGACGAGCGGAGATTCCGATATCGCCATGAATTCGTTCGATGGAAGCCCACACATTTGGTTCATTGGCGAGTGGTTCTCCCATTCCCATGAACACAATGTTGTCAATACGGCGATTTTTGGTCGCTGCTTCACGTGCGCTACGTACAACCTGCTCGATGATTTCACCAGGCGACAGTTGGCGATTAAAGCCGGCTTGGCCTGTAGCGCAAAAGCCGCATGCCATGGCGCAGCCGGCTTGAGTACTGACGCACACGGTGGCACGCTCGTCGTAATACATGAGAACGGTTTCGATGGGATGGTTACCTTCAAGAAGGTGCCACAGAAACTTCACGGTGTCACCATTTTCCGAAGTCTCGCGACGAATCTCAATGAGGCCCTCTGGCAGTTCGGCATCAAGTTTTGCTCGCAATGCTGCTGGCAGGGTCTGAATCTCAGATGGTCTCTTGAAATTCTTATACATACCCGACCACAGTTGGTCGAGGCGGTACGACGCTTCGCCTTCGAGAATTGCTGCAATTTCTTCGCGAGTGGGGTCGTAGAGAGTTGTCATTAGTTACTTTGCTGCCACGTCGCCAACAAAGGCAAGTTCGCGGTGATGAGTGGTGAATCCGAGCGAAGTGTATACAGACATTGCCGCTGCGTTGTCTGCATCGACGTACAACATTGCATGGGGCACGTTTTGCTTGGCCAAATATGCAAGGCCTGCAATTGTCATGCGTCGGCCTAGACCCTTGCCGGCATGAAGGGGGTCAACGGCGATGACATAAATTTCACCCATCTGCGGTTCAGTGTCGCGGTGAACTTTGGTCCAGCAGAAAGCTGAGAGAGATGAGTCGTCCCAGTGCATCAGAAAGCCCTCTGGGTTGTACCAGTTTTCGGCCTGTCGAGCGGCAACGATGTCGCGAGTCCAACCGCCTTGTTCGGGGTGTGCATTAAAGGCTGCGTTGTTGACAGCCAGCCATGCATCTTCGTCTATGCCTGTACGAAATGGTTTCGTCACAAAATCGGCGGCGTGGGCGAGTTGTTCATCGCTCAGAGGAAGAGACCTACGCATTTGCACCAAGTGTCGGCCAGATGCAAGCCCTGCGTTGTGCGCGAGTTGTCGGTGAATGTTGTTTGGCTCAAACACCCACCAGTGCACGTGTCCGCCACCTTCGCTTGCAACAATGTCGAGCGCAGCGGTAATTAGGTCTGGCGCAATTTCCATCGAGTCGT
>SHUR01000025.1 GCA_009694565.1 Ilumatobacteraceae bacterium
ATTATCGCGACGCCACGTAAATCCTGCGCCGTCTCCAGCAACTTCCCATAGATCTGTAAAGACAAGTCCAGGCACGGCGGGCGCACTTCGTCCGGTCAACATTCGAATTTCATCAGAGTCAGGCACGGAGTTGAAATCTCCCGCCATGAGAACAGGGACATCGACTTCAGGATCACTTCGCAATTGATCAACGATTCCGGTGAGTGCCTCACATTGAGCAATGCGCGTTGCGGACGCATCGAATTTGTGATCAAGGTGTGTACACACGGTCCACCACCGACCAAATGGTGTCTCGAGATGTGCAACGACTGCACGGCGATAACTGGGAGCACCTGTTACATCGGGAAGCCGATGCACTTCCCACGACACAATCGGCCAGCGTGACAGAATTGCATTTCCCAAACTGACACCGTTGTCGTACCAAGGGCCTTCCGTACGAGCGACGTGCATATTGAGTTCATCTGCCAACCACTGCGCCTGGTCAAGTCCGCCTTCTTGGGCCCACACCTCTTGCAGAAAAACAATGTCAGCGTTCTCATTGCGCAACGTAGTGAGAATCGCCTCTTGGCGATCACGCCATGGGCCGAATTGCCACCACAAGTTCCAGGTGAGAATGCGTGCCTCCATAGCGCTTACGGTACAACCCCATGGGCGAGACTGGAGACATGTCCACCTCCTCGCTCTCCCCTCTCGCTGGCGTTTTCGGCGGTGGCGGACTGTTCGGTATTGGTTATGCCCTTGGGGTGATTGATGGCCTGCGAGAGCGTGGCATCGACCTCACAGGGTGCCCTATGCTCGGCACCTCGGCTGGCTCGTGGGCAGCCGCAGCTACAGCACTGTCGATTTCTTATCTTGATTTAATCAACTTGCCAGTACCTACTTTTCCTAATCCGCGTGCAGGGGTACTTGCCGCATCGGCTCGCGAGGCCTTTGGTGAGGCTACAGAAAGTCGCGTACGTGTTGTCGTGACAGAACTGCCACGAATGAAACGTGTTGTCTTGTCCGGGGCTGATTATCCATTAGCGGACATTGTCGCTGCATCATCGTCAGTGCCGGGATTACTCGCTCCGCAGGTAGTCGGTGGCAAACGATACGTGGACGGTGGTGTTCGGTCCGGTGTCAGCGTTGATTTGGCAGATCCAGCATCGCTGCTCGTTGTCATTGCACCATTAGCTGGCGCAATGTTTGGACCCTTTGGCAAATACGTAGACCGCCGTACCGACGCTGAACAAAGCGAATGGTCAAGTCACAATCTCGGCCGCTTTCTTGAGTTCTCTCCCCGCAGCACAACAGCACACATCGCGACTCGCCCACAACATCTGTTTGATAAGGCACGTGCCATTGAGGCGTACCACCACGGCAGAGCCGAGGTAGCCGTCACAGTTATTGAGTAGCCAAACTGGCGCGGAATTCGCCTTCCACAATTAGGGCTGCAATTTCAGGAGAAGGCTCACTAAGACGTTCGAGCGTGACACCAACAATGTCGCCTTCAAATCGATACACGTGCGGGTAGAACCCAACGGGAGCCCCTGTATCCATCCCAACGTCAAACGATTCACCACTCATTGAAAAGACAATGGGCACGCTTCGTTCAACATATATGTGCGCCGCAGGTGAACCATCAACCGACAGCACTGCATGACCACCTGCACCGAAACCACCGTCGTAGACAAAATCAACAATGACTTCGTGATGACCTGGCGTCAATGGTGCTGCAGAAGTAGCGATGAAATGATCATGGCCCATCCAGTTGTAGTGATACATCGGCCGACCTTCATCGTTGATATACAAAGTCCATCCGGCCATATTGCCGCCCTGACACACAATGACCCCGCGCGACCCACCGACAGGCACAACAACTTCAGCCGTAATGCGGAATGAGCAATTCTTCAGGTTCACTACTGAACGTTCAGGCATTCGAATGTGGTCAGCAGTGTATGTCATTTTTTTCAATCCACCGAGATTCTCTGGCGGCACTACTGTCATTCCCAATGTCGAACCAGGCTCACGCAATGGATACACATTGTTGCGTTTTGCTTCAGCGTCAAACACTTGCAATAGCTCGGTGAGCTTGTCGGGAAACTGGGCTGATAAATCAACCCCTTGTGAGAAGTCCTCTGCAATGTTGTACAGCTCCCACCTTTCTTGCGGGCCATCAAACGGCACCATGCCAAAACGATTCCACGGCACTCGCCCATGGAAACAGGAAGCAATCCAACCATTGTGATAGATCGCGCGGTTTCCGAACATCTCAAAGTATTGAGTGTTACGAGTTGACGGCCCATCATCGCCATCCATCGCGTACAACATCGACACGCCATCAACAGGCAGCTGTTGTAACCCATTCACCATTGATGGAATCTCAACGCCAGCAGCAGCAAGAAGTGTCGGCATTACGTCGACCACGTGATGAAACTGCGTACGAAGTCCACCTACGTCAGTGAATCGCTCTGGCCATTGCACGGCCATTGCATTGCGAGTGCCACCGAAATGTGACGCCACTTGCTTCATCCATTGAAATGGGGAATCAAGAGCCCATGCCCACGACAAGTTGTAATGGTTCTCACATCGAGCAGTTCCGAAATCATCCATGTGCTCAAGTAGCCACTCGGGGTCTTCGGGAATGCCATTCTGGAATGACGGCGCGCTCCATGCTCCGTGCACTGTGCCTTCCGCCGATGCTCCATTGTCGCCAGTGATGTACATAAACAATGTGTTGTCTGCTTCACCCATTGCTTCAACAGCATCAAGAACTCGACCAATTTGTGCATCAGTGTGCGCAAGGAACCCCGCAAACACCTCCATCAGACGAGATGCGACCGGCTTGTAACGATCAGGGTATTCATCCCAAGACGGAACTTCATCTGGTCGTTCCGTGAGTTTCGTGCCCGCAGGAATAACACCAAGTGCTAATTGGCGCTCATAAATCTCTCGACGCAGGACATCCCACCCCTGATCAAACTGGCCCTTGAATTTTTCAATCCACTCGGGTGCTACATGATGCGGACAATGCATTGCGCCAGTTGCGATGTACGTAAAGAATGGTTTCTCTGGTTGCGAGGCTTTCTGTACTCGCATCCACGAGATCGCCTTATCAGCGATGTCCTCTGTCATGTGATAATCGTCGCGATCCTCATATGGCATGACGGGAGTTGTCTGGTCAAACATCGGTGGTTCCCACTGCGATGCCTCAGCATTCAAGATGCCGTAGAAGCGTTCGAAACCGAGCCCTGTCGGCCAACGATCAAATGGGCCCGCAAGTGTTTGTTCCCACATGGGCGCTAAATGCCACTTTCCGAATGCGCCAGTGGAATAGCCAGACTGTTTCAGAATCTCCGCAACACTCGCTGCTTCCTTCGGAATAATGCTGTCATAGCCAGGGAATACATTTGCACCTTCAGGAATTCCACCCATATGCACGGTGTGGTGATTACGCCCCGTCAACATTGCTGCACGTGTTGGTGAACACAGTGCGGTTGTGTGAAATTGATTGAATCGCAATCCGTTTTTCGCCACTCGATCAAGAGCCGGAGTAGGTACCGGGCCACCAAATGTTCCACACGTTCCGAAACCAACATCATCCAAAAGAATCAGCACAATGTTGGGTGCGCCTTTGGGTGCCTTCGTAATCGTCAACGGACTCGGGGTTGAATCCGCGACTATGTACCCCTGCGTTCCTTCAAAAGGCGCTGTGGGTTGTGGCAGCGACGATGTCATCAGCCAGCAAAACCTTTGTTTTCCAGCGCCACGCGAACACGATCAACAATTACCGCATCACCCGACACAATAATGGCCCCGTCACTAAGTTCCTTGCTCCAAGTGGATTTCTCAGACAACAGAACCATCAATGTTGCACGCGACATTTTCACCATGGTGGTGGCTCCCCAACCATCTGTTGGCGCCGCGACTGAATTTCGAATATGTAGCCCAGCAGTTTCCTCGCCTACAACAAAGGCAATGTGGTGATTAATTCCAGCAATCTTGTCGGGGTCAACAATGACGCGCAATGTATGAATAAGTCCGACCGCAGATGCTTCTCCGAGGAACTTCGGGTTAAAACCGTGCTTCATAAAGCGGTCCATCGGGAATGACCCATCAAGATGACGCGCACGAGTGATTGCCCAGTTGCGAATGTTGGCAGCCGGAGTGCGCTGTGCAATCACGCGAAGACATGACGCCAAAAGGTTGCGCTCGTCTTGTGTTGCTCCCTCAGACTTTGCAAGCCATGTTCCAAGCTCTGTCGCCCAGCGAACATCGTCAGCCGCAAGAGCTGCAGCACACTGTTCCGCTACGGCGGCACGACCGCCAAAACCAGCAATTAACTTCTCATAGCGAGACTGAGGTTCCTCAGGGAACAACTTGGCTTCATCGCCGTCAAACCATCCGCGAAGACCCATGAATATCTGACGCAAGTGATGTTCAGTGACGCCGTAGCGCTCACTCGTGAGGTAATCCACGTCGTACATCTCTGGCAAGGTGATGCGCGAAGACAACTCATCTGCTGTCCATCCCTTATTGATGCCTCGAACCGATTGATCCCACATGAACTGAATCGAGTCGCGATATCGAGTTGACTTCTCGCGAATATTGTCCTGACCAACCAGGGCAGGTCCATGAGTTGCCACTAAGTATTCAGGCGCCCACTTAATGATGTTATCGATACCAGGAATCAAGACGCGGGGGTCACGATATTCCTCACCACGAATTGCATACACATTGAAAAGCACCGGCCACACCGAGTTATGAACACAGGTGCCAATCGACGGGAAATAGAAGTTGATCGAGTCATCAGAATCGCTTGGCGAATACTGGTATTGAACAGGAAAGCCAGCAACTGTGATGGAGCCTTTGTCTCTCAGTACTTCAGTGACAGGAATATGTCCTGGCGTGAATGGAGCGTGCACGGGATTCTTGTAGAAGAAACCAAGACCAACATTCACTGTTGCATCGGGGCCTTCCAAAGGCATCACTATTGCGAATTGTTCTACCAATCCACGCGCATACGCGGGTGAAATCTCACCCAGTGTGCGCGCCTTATTGAACGCGAGTTTTTCATGTCCATAAATTGGCAATGGCGATGCATGGTTTCCTTCGTCAAGAATTGCCTTGGTGCCTTCTACATAATGGAAGTGTGTGTAGATGACGGCAGCAATTGGCGCTGATGTAAACTCACGTAGGCGGCGCAATGCCTCGCGCATCTCTTCAATTGACTCTCCGGTATCGACAGCAATGATTCCTTCTGGGGCTTCAATAAATGTTTGGTTTGAAAGACCATTTCCCACCAAGCACCAGACGCCTGAGCGCACTTCATAGAAATCAGCATGCACTACATCACTTTGGGCAGCATGCCACTTATGGACACGTTGACCACCAGAGGTGGTAACGACATTTGTATCTGAAGTGTCAAAACTGCGAGTCATAGTGAGTCAATAGTAAGGCAGATGGCCGACTGACACCCCAGCCGCTGTTCTCACCTGAATACAAAAGGGCCTCGAGCAAACGCTCGAGGCCCTTTTAGTTCTAGCGGCGCATGCGCCGCGCCAAATCAGCTACAACCGCTGGTGGAACCACATGATGGGCACGCGTGGCATGAACCAGCGCGCTGCATCTGTACGCCACACATCATGCACATCGGTGCATCACTATGACGGGCAATTCCATAGGGGTTTGAAAGATCAGACAGTGGCGCTACTGGAGCAATACCCATCTCGATTTGTGTCACCAGTTCTGAAACTGATTGAACTGACTTTGGATCAATTGCAAATTCAGTGCCATTGGAGGTTTCAATGACTGATTCTTCAACGCCAGGAAGTGTCGGCTGAATGCGCTCATCACGGCTGAAGATGCCAAGTTCGGCACGCTCGTCGTATGTCATGTATTCAAGGGCCAAGCGACGGAACAAGTAGTCCATGATGGATGAAGCCATACGAATGTCTGGATCATCTGTCATACCTGCTGGTTCAAAGCGCATGTTCGTGAATGCTTCAACGAATGCACGCATTGGAACGCCGTACTGAAGGCCATACGAGATGGACTTAGCAAACGCATCCATGATGCCTGACAAGGTAGAGCCTTGCTTTGACACAGTCAGGAACAATTCACCTGGGCGGCCATCGTCGTATTCACCGATGTTTGCAAAGCCCTTACAGTCAGCAACACGGAACTCGAATGTGCGACCACGACGTGAACGTGGCAACTTCTGACGAACTGGTTGAGTAACAATCTTTTCTACAACGCGCTCGATGACGGTGGTGACTGCTTCTGCCTTTTCGGCATCTGTCGAATCATCATCTTTCTTTGCGGTGCTCAGCGGCTGGCCCACCTTGCAGTTGTCACGGTAGATAGCGACTGCCTTAATGCCCAATTCCCATGACAACATGTGCAACTTTTCAATGTCTTCAACTGTCGCCTCTTCAGGCATGTTGACGGTCTTTGAAATTGCACCGGACAGGAAAGGCTGCACAGCACCCATCATGCGAACATGACCTTCGTAATGGATGGTGTTGTCACCCATTGAGCACGCAAACACGCTGAGATGGCTTGATTCGATGTGTGGAGCACCCAAGATTGACTTGTTCACATCGATGTAAGCGATGATGTCGTCTACTTGCTTCGTGTTGTAACCCAAGCGGCGAAGTGCGCGGGGAATGGTCTGGTTGACGATGCTCATTGAGCCGCCACCAACCATCTTCTTGAACTTCACAAGACCAAGGTCTGGCTCAACACCAGTGGTGTCGCAGTCCATCATGAGGCCGATTGTGCCGGTAGGTGCAAGCACTGTGGCTTGTGAGTTACGAACGCCGTACTCTTCGCCATCGCGAACAGCTGCATCCCATGACTCCATACCTGCATACAAAAGATCGTCTTGTACATCGGACATGTTCAAGATTTCTCCGTGTGCATCACGATGCATGTGCAATACGTTCAACATGTACTTTTCATTCTCGGCAAAGCCAGAGAATGGACCCATGCGACTTGCAGTGCGAGCACTTGTTGCATACGCATGACCAGTCATAAGTGATGTAAGAGCTGCTGCCCATGCACGACCACCATCGGAGTCGTATGCCATACCAAGAGCCATAAGCAATGCGCCGAGGTTTGCATAACCAAGACCAAGCTGACGGAACTTACGGCTATTTTCGCCAATCATTTCTGTTGGGTAGTCAGCGCGACCGACAAGAATTTCTTGAGCCGTGAACATGACTTCGATTGCGTGGCGGTAGGCCTCAACATCAAAGCGGTCGTTGTCGTCAAGGAACTTCAACAAGTTCAACGATGACAAGTTGCAAGCCGAGTTGTCGATGTGCATGTATTCAGAGCATGGGTTCGAGCCGTTGATACGACCTGTTGCAGTTGCTGTATGCCACTTGTTGATGGTGGTGTCGAACTGAAGACCAGGGTCTGCACATTCCCATGATGCCTCTGCAATTTGGCGCCACAGATCACGTGCACGAATTGTGCGAACTGGAGTGCCATCTGTAACTGCATTGAAGTTCCAGTCGCGGTCTTCTTTCACTGCGTGCATGAACTCATCGGTAACACGTACTGAGTTGTTTGCATTCTGGTACTGAACACTGAATGAATCTGCACCGTCAAGATCCATGTCGAAACCAGCATCACGAAGAACACGAGCTTTGCGCTCTTCTTTCACTTTGCACCAGATGAACTCTTCAACATCTGGGTGATCAGCATTCAAGATAACCATTTTTGCGGCGCGACGTGTCTTGCCACCTGACTTGATTGTTCCGGCAGACGCGTCGGCTCCACGCATGAATGAAACTGGCCCAGATGCCGTACCGCCACCTTCGAGGTGTTCAACACTTGAACGAATCTTTGACAAGTTGATTCCTGACCCAGAACCACCCTTAAAGATTGTTCCTTCTTCGCGATACCAGTTGAGAATCGCTGACATCTTGTCTTCGACAGCAAGAATGAAACATGCGCTCGCCTGTTGCGGGACGCCCTTAACGCCAATGTTGAACCAGACGGGGCTATTAAATGCCGCACGCTGTGTGACGAGAATGAACTTCAATTCTGCACGAAATGCTTCTGCTTCTTCTTGATCTACGAAATAGCCGCCTTCAATTCCCCAAGTGGAAATGGTGTCTGCGACACGGTCGATGACTTGGCGAACCGAGTGCTCGCGCTCTGGCGTTCCTTGGGTTCCTCGGAAATACTTCTGGGTGACGATGTTGGTCGAATTCAATGACCATTCCATCGGGAATTCAACACCCAATTGCTCGAATGCAACTGTTCCGTCACGCCAGTTGGTGATACGTGAGTCGCGTACTTCCCATGCCACTTCGTCATATGGATGCACTCCGGGAGTAGTGAAAAATCGTCCGATTCCTATAGAAAGTCGATCTGGTGCAAGTGACATAGCTACTCCTGTGTATCTGTATGGGTCCGAAAGTTAAAGGTCTAGAGAGAATAGCCCACACCACTAGATGTTGTGGGTGACCCCCTCCCACAGGCAGTTATCCTACAAGTGGTTGTGAGATTACAGCACTGTAATTACCCCTTGTCAACGACCCTCGGTAAAAACCTTGCTGCAGTACGGTTGCGGCGGTCACGAGAAGGTCCGAAACCCAAAGATCCCCGAGCCACATCGCGTGATATGACCCTCATCCGCCCGTGAATCGCCGCCACCGACCACTCTTTTAACCTACGGGCATTGCCCTGTGGATTGGAAGTGGACAGGGGTGTGAATTTCCGATTCTTTCTGGGGAAAGTCTCTAGTTTTCAGGGGATGACGCTGTGTGTTTTCTGTGCACAACATGGTGCATCCTGTGGACAAAGTCGGCTACGCAGGCACCAATTCGACAGTCACAGGAATGCCACTCAGAATCGCGTTACCCGACAAGGGGTCCAACAGCTGATCATCAGTCAAAATATTCGAGTTCACGCCAGCTTTTTCTGACGCAACGGCCATCTGGGTTCCTGGCACTCCATGACCCCATCCGTGCGGGACACTAACAACGCCCGGACGCACTGAGTCTGTGACTTCAGCAGGCACCACAATCTCACCAACACGACTTGCAATACGTAACGGTGAACCGGTGATAACACCGAGACGTGCAGCATCATCAGGATGAATCTGCGCTGTGCATGCAAGTGAACCTTTAGTCAAAACTTTTATGTTGTGCATCCATGAATTGTTTGACTTCAATTCACGACGACCGACTAACAACATTTGATCAACGTTTACCAATGCAATTGATGCTTCAAGGCGTTGTAAATCATCAATGAAAACTTGTGGTGATAACTCAATAAGACCGCTAGGTGTTCGCAACATGTCAGGTAGGCGCGGCTCGAGCGCACCCAAGTCAACTCCGTGTGGATTGTCGATCAAAATGTCGAGCGACAAACCATTCGGCACAGAACCAAACGCCGCGCCATATGGCCCCGTTTGAATCACTAAATCTAGACTGCGGCCAGTCCCCCGTCGACCCTTTGCATTCAGTGCATGCAAGATCTCTTCTGCGTCACGACCAAAAATTGGCGATGAAGAATTAGCAACAGCAGACAATACTGCAGCATTTATTAATTGATCATCTAATACTTCGGTATCACAATCAGCACCGAGGCCTTGGAATATTCCGGCCATCTTCAGCAGAATATCTGCTTCATCAGGAGTGACAGGATCGCGCCTCAACACAGGTTCGCTGTAATTCGCAACGTTGCGCACCGCATACAAATACAAACCAACGTCGTAGTGATCTTTCTCTAGAGAAGATGGTGCTGGAAGAATCACATCAGCGTGGCGCGTTGTTTCGTTGACGTAGATATCAATTGACACCATGAATTCAAGTTCGGCCAACGCTGTGTCCAACTGCTTCGAGTGCGGTGTCGACAGCACAGGGTTTCCTGCGATTGTGACCATTCCACGAATTTGATTTTCACCAGGTGTGATGATTTCCTCTGCCATTGCAGCAACTGGGTATTCACCCAATACTTCTGGCCTATTGCTGACACGACTATGACCGCGACCCATTGCAAAACCTTTGCCTCTGCCACCTTGGCCACGCGTTGTAGCACCGCCGGTTGCAGGTGTTGTGAACATTGAGCCCCCACGCTTGTCGATATTGCCTGTAATCACATTGATTACTTCAATTAGCCACGCACATGTAGTGCCAAATTCCACTGTGTTTACGCCGATACGTCCGTACACAGCAGCGGTCTTTGCGCCCGCAAGTTCACGGGCAAGCCGCACAGTCGTTTCAGCTGACACTCCCGTTGCAATTGCAACTGCCTTGGGCGTAAAGGGCGCAATCGCAACAGCAAATTCGTCAAGTCCATTCAGAATCGACATAATGCGTGGCTCAATCTTCACCAAGTTCTCTTCGAGCATCACGTTTGCCATTGCAGCCAAGAACAAACCATCAGTTCCTGGCCGAATTGATACCCATTCGTCAGATGCTTCAACCGTGCGTGTGCGGCGCGGATCGACCACGACAATTTTCCCACCACGTGCACGAATTCGTTCCATTCGACCAGGGAAATCGGGCGCAGTGCACAAACTGCCATTTGAAGCGTGAGGATTAGCACCCAACATCATTAGATAATCAGTGTGGTCAAGGTCTGGCACTGAGATACTTTGCGCAGTACCGAACATGTACCCACCTGCCACATGTTTTGGAACTTGATCAACAGTCGATGCACTAAACACGTTGCGCGTTCCCATAGATCGAAGCATTGTGGCGCTAAACAATTGCGGCCCCAAGTTGTGCGCATTTGGATTTCCCAAATAGGCAGCGAGTGCTCCGCGTCCGTGGCGTTCGATGACACCAGCGAATCCCTCAGCTACTACTCGCCATGCCTCATCCCATGACACTTCGACATGTTTCCCATCGCGCTTCACCATCGGCATCCGCAAGCGGTCTGGGTCTTCGTGCAACTGCTTCAGTGTGCTGCCCTTCGGACAAATGAACCCGTGGCTAAATACGTCTTTTTGATCGCCACGAATGCGAACGATTTGTTCTTGCGGATTCACTGAAATCTCTAGACCACATGTGGCCTCACAAAGTGGACAGGTTCGAAATACGGTGCGATTAGCGGTATCGGTCATCCCATAGATTGCCACGCCAGTCACGGCGAACTCGCAGTGTTCGTACACTGTGGGCATGACGAGTCCGTTGCACAGTGTGGAGATCTGCATGGTCTCCACCCCAGACGGGGTCATTGCTGTCAACGGGCGTTCTCGACCACTGGGTGGACCAGCAGACCAAGCACGCCTCATTGCGCTGCGTGGAGCCGCTGCGGTCGTCCTAGTGGGTGCTGGTACAGCACGCACCGAGAACTACGGACCGCCAAGCAAAGCTGGACTGCGCATCGCCGTTGTCACAAGGACATGCGCGCTCGATTTCTCGTCTCCCCTCTTTTCCTCAGGAGCGGGATTGGTAGCAACCACATTGTCTGCACCAGCACTCAACGTTGACACTCTGCGCGCTGGCGACACCGACGTCGACCTTGCGGGAATCATTGCTCAATTACCTCACGGTGTTGTTCATGTCGAAGGCGGCCCCATGTTGAACGCTGCCTTGTTTGAAGCAGATTGTGTCGACGCAATCAATCTCACTATGTCTCCACACCTTGGAGGTTTTCGTGCACCATCTCTTAGTCAGGCTCCTCACGCATTGAGACACTTCATATGTGTCTCTCTAACGACTGACAGCGATTTTGTCTTCGCGCGGTACGAAAAAGTTACGACTGCTTGAGCAGCAAAAGTTCGCGGCGAAACGCAGCCGCGTCATCAAAGTTTTTGTACACACTTGCAAATCGCAGGTACGCAACTTCGTCAAGAGTTTTTAAGTGTTCGAGTACCGCATGGCCAACGGTTGACGATGTGACTTCAGAACCTGCTGCCAGCACGAGACGCATGTCATCTTCAACTGCTTCGGCCAATGCATCGATAGACACGTCGTCAACTGGACGACCCTTGCACGCCGAACGCACGCCGAACGCCACTTTTGCTCGGTCAAATGGTTCGGGAGAACCCGAACGTTTCATCACCAGCAACGGCGCCTCTTCCAAACGTTCATAGGTTGTAAATCTGTAGGCGCACTCCGGACACACACGCCGACGCCGAATAGCCGCGCCATCATCGGCGGGGCGAGAGTCGATCACCTTGGTGTCGTCGTGGGGGCATACCGGACAATGCACTCCGCTAACTCTAAATGACCTCAACTTGCCTTTGTGTGGGTTTTGCCCTTTTTTAGCAAGGAGTAAAGCATTTACGGGATGCGGACAACCTGGCCAGCTTCGATACGGGCACCATTGGCGCGCACTAATTCGCGAACAAGTTCAGAGATATCGCCAGATGGGGCGATGGTGCGAGCGATGTCCCATAACGTGTCGCCCGACTGTGCAACGACCGAACGAGGGATGATTTGATCAGCTGGCGCTGGGTCGGAAGCAAACGCCCCCGAGGTAACGAGACCAGAGGCCAAGCCAAACACGATGATGGCACCAAGGGTGCGGCGGCGGCGCTGGAAGGTACGAACACTAGGCCGAGGGCGAGGAGCGGCTTCTGAGCGGTATGAACCTGAGAATAAGAGTGGATCGATGGTGGTAGCCATAGTGATTTCCTTTCGGGGTAAGGGGTTAAGGACCGGGAGGTCTATGTACTGGGAACCGTAGCGAACGGGTGTTCGATAGTTTGCCCGAACAGGTGTTCGTAGTCAAGCACCCTCCCGAACGGTTGTTCTACGAACAGGTGTTTGACCTTCTGGGCGAACACCTGTACGCTTAGCCCATGTCCGAAGCACTCACTCCTCGCCAACGCGAAATTCTCAACGTCATTTCCACCAGCATGCAGGAGCGGGGCTATCCGCCTTCCGTTCGTGAAATTGGCGAGGCTGTGGGTCTCAATTCCCCCTCCACCGTCCATAACCACCTCAACACGTTGCAGAAAATGGGTTTCTTGCGTCGCGACCCAACAAAGCCCCGCGCTCTCGAAGTTCGCTTCGATACCAACTCTGAAGTTGCCATGGAACGTCGTCCATCGCGCCACGTACCACTCATTGGTGAAGTAGCTGCTGGTACCGGTTTATTGGCGCAACAGAATGTGGAAGATCTCATTCCGCTTCCTACTGACTTCACGGGCGAAGGCGAACTGTTTATGTTGCGCGTTCGCGGTGACTCAATGATCGATGCCGGAATTCTTGATGGCGATTTTGTTGTTGCTCGTCAACAGCAAACAGCAGACAACGGCGACATCGTTGTTGCAGGAATTCCCGGAGACGAAGCAACTGTTAAGACATTCAAGAAGTCAGGCAACAAGATCACACTTGTTCCAGCGAATCCCAGAATGGAACCAATGGTTTTCACATCTGACGAAGTCAGCGTGTTCGGTAAAGTTGTCACCGTCATGCGACGGTTGTAACTTCACTTCACAATTACATTCCTAAACGTTTTGCAACAAGGTGCAATTTGGCATCTGGTTGCACCACGGCAACGCGAACATTGTGTGATCCACCTGCGCCGTAAAAATCACCAGGACTCACTATGGCTCCGCCTTCGCGGGCCAATTTCTCCGTGAAGCTCCATGCGTCACCGGCGTTGAACCAGAGGTAAAAGCCGCCGTCAGGCATTGCAATATCGATTCCCGACCACTTCGACAAAGTTGACGCCATGAATTCAAGTCGCGTGCGATAACGATCACGCTGCACACGAACATGCTCATCGTCATCTAACGCTGCAACTCCAGCAGCTTGTGCTGGGCCTGGCAACATAAACCCTGCATGCTTACGCACTTCTTGCAAATACTCAACAATTTCAGCATCACCTGCATAGAAACCAACACGCAGACCGGCAAGATTTGACCTCTTCGACAACGAATGCACAGCAATCACGCCATCAAGTCCGTGTTGCAAAATTGATTGTGCAGGTGTTGCCCAAATGAATTCGGTATAGCACTCATCAGAAAACACAGGAATATTGTGCGTGCGACCCCACACAGCAGCAGCCTTCAAGTCATCAAGTGCTCCGGTGGGGTTGCTGGGGCTATTGATCCACAACATCAGTGCCCGTTGCCTATCCTCAGCAGAGATTGACCCGAGATCCATACGGCCAGCAGCATCAACTCCGACAGGAACTGCACGAAGCTCAGCGAGCACCGCGCCCATCTCGTAAGTGGGGTACGCAACGGCCGGATACAGCACTGTGTCGCGCTCTGGGCGACGCAATTTCATGTACTGCGGCGTTGTGGCCACAAACTCTTTCGTGCCAATACAAGCACTGATACGAGAAATAGGAACATCAATTTCAAACCGACGACCCATCCACCTGGCAATGGAACGGCGCAGCGCTTCAGAACCAATAGAGGCCGGGTATCCCCGCTCGGAATTTGACTGCGACAAGGCTTCAATCACTGCCGGTGGAGGCGGATCACACGGCGTACCAATAGACAGGTCAACAATTCCGCCGTCATGTGCCGCGGCAAGTTTTTGATACGCGTCCAAGCGGTCATACGGATATGGGGGTGGCACAAAGCCAACGGTGTCGCGATCAGTCATGGTTTCCTAGTTTCGCTGATTTGTCATAGGAACAACGAACTCACGCAATCGACCCTCTGAAGCACTCGACAAACGTGCGCGAATTCGCATTCCCCCGTCTTCTAGTTCTGACATCACCACTTCACCTTCGCGATGAATCGACGCAAGGATGTCGCCTCGGTCATACGGCACCATCAACTCGGTGACTTGTGTAATTGCCCGCATGCGATCTGCCAGACGTCGCATCATGATCTCTAAGCCTTCATTGCGCAAGGCCGATACCGCAACTGCACCCTGATGGTCTTCCACCAACGAGGCTCCCCAATCCTCCACCAAGTCAGCCTTGTTAAAGACGAAGAATTCAGGAACTTGGTCTGCACCAATTTCTGCCAAAACTTCACGAACCGCAGTGATTTGCTGTTCAGGGTGCACAGCACTTGCATCAACAACATGCACCAACATGTCTGCTTCTGCTGCGATTTCTAATGTGCTCTTAAACGACTCAATGAGGCCGTGCGGCAATTGACGAATAAACCCAACAGTGTCGGTCAGCAGCACTGGCTCCCCACCTGGCAATGACAACCGCCGCGTGGTGGGGTCAAGAGTTGCAAACAATCGGTCTTCAACTAACACACCAGCTCGCGTGAGCGAATTCAGCAACGTTGATTTACCAGCGTTTGTGTAGCCGACGATGACAACAGACGCAAGACCGCTTCGGCCTCTACTCTTTCGCTGCGTCTGACGCGTGTGACGCAGTGCAACCAAATCTTGTTCCAGCTTCGTAATACGGCGCATGATGCGACGGCGGTCTACTTCAAGACGTGTTTCACCAGGGCCACGAGTACCAATTCCACCACCTTGTTGCGAAAGGCCAGCCTTTGCACCGCGACGCAAACGTGGCAACCGGTATCGCAACATGGCCAATTCAACTTGTGCTTTACCTTCGAGCGTGTGCGCATTTTGAGCAAAAATGTCAAGAATTACTGCTGTACGGTCGAGTGCTGTTCGGCCCAAAGCCTTTTCCAAGTTGTACTGCTGGCCAGGCGATAATTCGTTATCAAACACCACGGTGTCTACATCAAGCGCCAGACACACTTCTTTCAGTTCATCAACTTTTCCCTTGCCGATGTAAAACGTTGAATCAGGAGAATCGCGACGTTGCGTTAACCGTGCGGCTTCATCCGCACCTGCCGTATCAATCAACAATGACAGTTCGTCAAGACCTTCTTCTGTCTCGTCGTCTGTTTGTCCGCCCATCGTGACACCGACCAACACAATGCGTTCACGAAATGTGCGTTCGATAAGAGTCGCACCGAGCGCCTCCTGGTACGGGTTACTCATGCATGAACCGTGATGCTGGCAATAAACACAGTCGGCCCAATCAGCGTGGCACGACGATCATCAGAGATCTGAACGCGGGCGTCTCCGCCATCCATGTGCACAACAACATGTTCCACTGAACGAGGAACTAACCCCCACACCAAGGCCGCATCGGCTGCAGCACATGCACCAGTTCCACACGCACGGGTGATGCCTGCGCCACGTTCATGCACGCGCATGGTAATTGCGTTTGCTTCTGGGCCTTGTTCGATGACTTCCAAATTGATGTGCGGCACGAGCGAACCGAGCTGAAGTAAGTCAATTGCCGCAACTTCCTCAACGCCAACCACCGAATGAGGGTTTCCAAGCGAAACATGGCGCACTGGACGCAATGGATCGCACTGCAACGATGCCCAATTCTGTGGCTCGGCCATATCTTCGACAAATCCCATGTCAACACTGATGTGAATGGTGTCATTATCCCATTCACTAGTGACCACAGCCTCGCGAGAACCTGCGTCAGTCAACACGTCATACACGGTTCCCGCAACACCCTTCAACGTGAAGTGCGCAGCTTGCACTAGACAGCGAATTCCATTGCCGCTCATTTCGGCGATGCTTCCATCTGCGTTGTACAAACTCATACCGAGTTTCGTGTTGTCGACAATTGTCAGTAACAACAATCCGTCTGCTCCGACGCCAGTCGAACGCTCACACCACTGCTGTGCCAGCTGCGGCCAATTTGACTGATCACCCTGTGCCATGTCATACACAAGGAAATCATTGCCGAGGCCATGGTGTTTAGAGAGCGAAACGTGCATTGGGACAGACACTATTCCAATGCAGCTGCCACCACAGGGGTGACTTCTTCAATGGGGTCTTCATGCACATCAACCCACTGGATTCGCGGGTCACGGCGAAACCAGCGATCTTGGCGAATAGCAAATTGCTGGGTGCGCAAAATGGTGGCGGCCACCGCCTCGTCTAGCGACCAGCGACCCTCGAAGTGTTCGATCATTTCCTTGTACCCAAGAGCTTGGCGAGCAGTGAACGACAAACCATCTGGCTCTGCCAACAGGGCATGAACTTCTTCAACAAGCCCTCGCTCCATCATGGTGTTCACCCTCTGTGCGATTCGAGAGCGAAGTAGGTCGCGATCCCAGCGCAACCCAATCAGTGTTGTTGACGTGGGACTAAAGGAGCCGATTCCTTCGCCGAACGAGCTGAACTTCTCACCACTGCCCAGACACACTTCAAGAGCCCGAATAATGCGACGGCGATTGTTGGGTTCCATCTTTGTTGTCGCTTCAGGATCAAGTGACAACAACTGAGCAAACAACGCCTCAGTATCTTCATTCGCTTCCAGTTCGGCTCGAATCTCTGGAAATTCGCCAGGCATATCAAGCCCGTCAACAATGGCTGTGACATACAAACCAGTTCCACCAACTACTAATTCAGCGGCGCCAGCATCAGTAATTGCCGCACGTGCGACAGCCACATCATCCAGATATCGAGCCACCGTGTAACGCTCGCTTGGTTCAGCAACATCAAGACAATGATGAGTAATCAATGCTTGGTCAGCGGCGGAAGGCTTTGCAGTTCCGATATCCATGCGCTTGTACACCTGCATGGAATCTGCAGCGATGACATGCACTGAGCCTTTTGGTTGCAATGCAGCAGCTGTCATTGCTGCGTCGCTTTTCCCGCTTGCTGTTGGCCCAAGCACAACAACTGACCTACGAATGGTCATGCAGTTATACCGACACCACAGGTATGCGGATCTTGTGAGTAGCCATCTGCAGAACCTCAACCAAGAAACCAGTGAGAAAATGTGGTGCGGCCTTAGTAATTTCTACAGTGGTGTAGGTACCGGGGCGAAGCGCAACATCAGAACTGAAGTGCACCAACTTGTATTGGCGAGTACGACCCGAATACACATTTGGGTTACGGCGGCTAGGACCTTGCACCACAACTTCTTCGATGCGACCAATACGCGCTTCATGTTTGATAAGCGCTGAGTGCTCAACCACTATCTTCAATCGATCAAATCGATCAGACACGATGGCTGGGTCAATGAAGTGTTCTGACATGTCTGCCGCCTGAGTGCCTTCACGCGGCGAAAAGATGTATTCAAACGTGTTGTCAAACATTGCCTCAGCAGCAATCTCTAAAGTGCACTGGAAATCTGCTTCTGTTTCCCCAGGGAACCCGACAATGATGTCCGTGGTCACAGATAGGTCTGGAATCAGTCGACGTGCGTCTGCAAGTCGTTCCATGTAACGCTGTGCGGTGTACCCACGATGCATCAACGAAAGCACCCGATCTGAACCCGACTGCAGTGGGTAGTGCAAGTGCTCACATACTGCTTCGGTATTCGCCATGGCTTCCAAAACGTCAACGCGCATGTCTTTCGGATGTGGGCTCACATACCGCACACGACGAATTCCTTCAACATCTCCTGCTGCTCGCAACAAGTCTGCGAAGAGCGGCTGCACACGGCCGTCAGAACCGGCCTGGCGTTCGGCCAACGTGATGTCACGTCCGTAACTATTGACATTCTGGCCAAGCAAAGTCACCTCGGTGACTCCGGTTGAAGCCAATTGCGCTACTTCCCCAATGACATCAGCAAATGGTCTACTAATTTCACGGCCACGCACAGCCGGCACGATGCAATAGGCACACGAGTTATCGCAACCGATTTGAAT
>SHUR01000026.1 GCA_009694565.1 Ilumatobacteraceae bacterium
CAACAGCCACAAACAAAACAATCCGCGCCTGTAGCGACGATGGTTCACTGCTGCGAATCTTATGAAGCCGCTGGTCGATCTGTTTAATTGCTGTCAAGACCACACAGATACCCTACTTTCGCCGCCCTCTCCGATGGGGTAGCCCTTCTGGCGGTACTGTTGCACCGAGTGAAGTGGTTCAGAATCAGGTTGGATTCGGGCGAGGTTTTGTCGGGTCTGGTTCTTTGGGCAGGCCCAACACTCGTTCACCAACAATGTTGCGTTGCACTTGTGCAGTTCCGCCCCAGATAGTTGACGAACGATGCTGAAACATTGAACCGATCCAGCGATCAACTTCGTACTTACCGTCTTTGTCGTTCTCGATCAGCATGGAATCGGCTCCACGTGCATTCACCATGAACGTGCTGAACTTCTGTGCATACTCTGACCAGAACATCTTGTTGATAGACGCTGCAGGCCCCGGCTCTTTACGAGCAAGGACTTCGGACAATAACTTCAAGCCTTGGAAGCGCATGATCTCAACATGTGAAAAGGCCCACGCCAAGTTTTGACGAACAACGGGGTCTGATGTGAGACCCTTCTCTTTGAGAAGCTTGACGCCATCCCAGAACTGACGAGTAAATTCAACGTGCTGGGTTGTTGCATTTCCTCCGCGCTCGTTACCGAGAGTTGTCATTGTGACGCGCCAACCATTGTTCATGCCACCAATGATGTTGGTGATAGGGGCACGGGACTCTGTCATGAAGGTTTCAGTGAAGTGTGATGCTCCATGTGGCTGTTGAATTGGACGCAATTCAATGCCGTTCGACTTCTTCTCTGACGTAAACATTGGCAACAGAACATAGGAAATACCTTGATGCTTAGGAGTGTCCGGGTCAGTACGGCACAAGCAGAACATCATGTTTGCTTCGGTTGCTCCAGAAGTCCACACCTTTTGGCCAGTGATTACCACTTCATCACCATCGATGATTCCGCGAGTTTTCAAACTTGCAAGATCAGAACCAGCATCAGGCTCTGAGAAGCCTTGGCAATAGCGGTGTGTGCCATCAATAATGCGTGGCAAGAATTCTTTCTTCTGCTCATCAGTTCCCCACACAATGATGGAGGGACCAACAAGCCACTCACCCATGCCACGAGTAACACGAGGAACATCAGCGCGAGAGAATTCCTCGTTCATCACAGCAACTTCAATGCCCGTAAGTCCACGACCGCCGTATTCCTTCGGCCAGGACACACACATGTATCCCGCTTCAGTCAATGTTTTGACCCATGCTTTGCCAGCAGCGGTCATTTTGCCGCGCGCAAGAGAATCGGCCGATACACCAATCAGATCTGTTGGAACATTGGTCTTCAACCATTCACGAAGTTCAGTACGAAATGCCTGTGCAGCAGGTCCCAGATCTAGTTCTAATGGCATGTTTCCCCCAAGGCTTTACGAAAGCATTCTTTCAGTTAGTCAAGTGCCGACAAGAACTGGGCAATGGCCTTGTTCACCGGCTCGGCATGGGTCATGTTTGCAGCATGAGGTCCGCCCTCAATGGGTACCAATGTGGTGGGCCCAGCAATGCGGTCGCGCAGTACCTCGGCCTTTTCCATCGAAATAGCTAGGTCTGCAGTTCCGTGAACGATAAGTGCGGGACATGTGATCTCACCAAGGCGTCCCGTGATGTCATCACGATGCATCAGACAATTAAAAGCCTTTGTGAATTGATCTGGCGCCATGGCGCCCCATTTGGCTAACCACTCAGACCATTCACCAGGTCCAAGAATCAAGCCTGAGATGACATCTTGCACTGCAATGGCACCATGTTCCACCCATGCATCATGCAGTTGGTTGTATGGCTCAATCGTTTCCGGATCTTCTCTGCCGGCTTGTGTATCAAGAAGTATCAAAGCCTTCACTCGTGATGGTGCAGTCAGTGCGACACGCAGCGATAAAAAGCCACCTTGAGACATTCCACCAATAACCGCTGATTCGATTCCTAAGTGATCCATTAGTCCAAGAACATCGCTCGCAGAATCCCAGTATGTGAATTCACCTGTAGCCAATGTTCCACCGAAACCACGTTCGTCCCATGTGATGACGCGATAGGTCGGCGTCAATGCCACCACTTGTGCATCAAACATTGTGTGGTCCATAAGGAAGCCATGGCTGAGAATGACAACTGGACCTTTGCCGCCCGAGTCTTGGAAGGCGAGATCAATACCGTTGATGTGAGCTGTTTGCATCTCTGAACCTTACTTCGGGATGACGGGCATGTCAGACGAGACACGAGAACGCCACTTAGGGGCTCGTTTTTCAAAGAATGCGCGCACTCCCTCACCTGAATCAGGAGCAGCAGCTAGACCAGGCAACAACTTTCCTTCAGTCATGATCATGTGGTCAATGCTTGTGTTCATTCCATCCCACATCAGCTTTTTGGCTAGTGCCGCAGAAACGGGCGACACATTGATGGCAATATCTCGTGCCATTTCAGTGGCGACTGCAAGAACTTCGCCTGCCGGAACCGCGCGAGAAGCAAGACCCATTTCTGCTGCCTCTGTGCCCATGATGAGGCGACCAGTTAACAACAGGTCTGCTGCTCGCGAAAACCCGATGACACGTGGTAGCAAAACGTGCGAGCCGAGCTCTGGCAAGATTCCGCGTCGCACCATGGCGTATTGAATCTTTGCGGTCTCAGACACGATGCGAATATCACACAACATCGGATACGTAATGCCGACCCCTACTGCATGACCGTTAATTGCCGCTATAACTGGTTTGCGTACTTTGTACGGCATAAGACGAGGTCCTTCCTTGGCACTCGCCCCACCAGCTAGAAATCCACTTTCACCGGCACTCAAATCGGCGCCGGCGCAAAAAGCTCTACCGGCACCTGTCAGCACCACTGCGCGCACATCATCATCAGCATCGGCTGCTCCCATTGCTAATGACAATTCATCGCTCAATTGTGGAGTCCAAGCATTCATCACATCAGGCCTGTTCAACGTAATGGTGGCAACACCATCACGAACCTCGTACAACACTGTCTCTAATTTCATACGCCCCCCAGCAGATTCGTAATACCCGAACCGTAGTCGCTGTGACGAAGCGCCCGAATGTCAGAAGTTCTTAGCGTTGGGCCAGATACTTCTCGATTGGCTCTAAATCAAAAGGAGACCCCGTCATGACGATCAGATGGTCAGCGCCAGCTTCTTCATAGGCGGCTGCGTCAACCAAGTCTTTGGCGTTGATGCCAACAGTGCGCTCAATCTCGCGTGGGTTACGACCCAATTTCTCACACCATTGGTCAAGGACTTGCATCTTGTGGCGGAAGTTATCAACCGGACCAAACGCGTTATGAGAATCGGCATATTGTGCGGTCAACTTCAAGGTAACTTTCTCGCCGCTTCCGCCGATCATCAACGGAATGTGGCCTTTAACGGGGCCAGGAGTCAACTTCGCCAGACGTTCCTTGATGACAGGAATACCTGCAGCAAGAAGCTTCAGACGCTCGGGAGCTGTGCCGAATTCATATCCGTACTCGGTGTAGTCGCGCTCGAACCAGCCAGAACCGATTCCAAGAATAAAACGGCCATCAGAAATGTGATCGATCGTACGCGACATATCTGCAAGCAATTGTGGATTGCGATACGTAAAACATGTGACCAATGCGCCAATGGATGCGTGAGTTGTATCAGCAGCCATGGCAGCAAGAAGTGTGTACGCCTCGAAGTGAGGCGCATCTGGGTCTCCGTACAGCGGATAAAAGTGATCCCAGACCCACAATGAATCAACACCCATTGCATCTGCTGCACGCCATGAATCGCGCATTGCTGTAACTGTTGTTGCCTGGGGATGAAGTTGTACACCTATTTTCATAGGCGAATACTAGGACCATTCCTTCTTCATCATGGGAACTACGGTCTCGAAATATTCCGCCAGGAGATCTTGATCCCAAGGCGGACGAATTGCGATGTTGATGAGTTGTGCCCCCGCTTCAACAAATGGTGCGATTTGCTCCATTGCTTCTTCGGGCCGACCCAACAATGAGCCGGCAATTATGCGATCAGCCGCAGCGCCCCATTGTGTGCGCAATTGATCTTTGACGACACTCACATCCTGCATACTCAGCCCGAATGACAAATTAATACTGCGCTCTACTGCAGAAGGTTCTCGTCCTGCCGTAGCGCACCAGTTGTCAAGGATTCCATTCAGTTCTTTGTACTGAGACGGGCTTGCATAGGCCGCATTCCAACCATCTGCATAAGCACCTGCCATTCGCAATGTCTGCTTTGGTCCAAGTCCGCCAATCCACAACGGCATGCGTCCACGAATCCCGGGAACCATAGAAGCATCGCGCAATTCCACACCGGGCGACGACTGAGTCACACGCTCGCCTGCTTTCCATTTATTGATTGCTTGTAATTGTCCTTCAAGAACTTTGAAGCGTTGTCCTTGCGATGGGAAATCAATTCCAAATGCTGTGGCCTCCTGGTCATGCCAACCGCTTCCCATACCGAGTTCGAATCGACCGTCAGACAAGTGATCAACAGAAATTGCACCCTTCATCAACACGCCAATGTTGCGATACTGCGAACAGAACACCAAACAGCCAATGCGTGCCCGACTGGTGTCAACTGCCAATGCTCCAAGCATTGAGAACGCCTCAAAATGCGGCTGAGTGCCGCCAGCAGGAGGTGCTTCGTACAAGTGATCCCACAGCGAGATCCAATCGCTCCCGGCTTCATCTAGCCACTTCCACAATGTACGCAACTCTTCGACTGCGGCATTCTGTGCCCCTACGTGCACACCAAACTGAACCATCTGAGCCCCCTTCAGATATGACAAAGGCCCCCAAAACAAGGGGGCCTAAATCTATGGAGCGGATGACGGGATTCGAACCCGCGACCCTCACCTTGGCAAGGTGATGCTCTACCACTGAGCCACATCCGCGTGGAACTACAGCATAGCGAGATTGACCCGAGGTGCCACTTGCCCTATGTCTCGTGCACCACAAGCGTTTCGGCACTCATCTTGCCCTGCATACGCACGAGGGCTGTCAGGGATGCAAGGACAATGACCCCGCCGAGCAATTGCAGCAACGTGAGCGACTGTTGAAAGAAAAACCACGCCAAGATTGAAGAAATAACCGGACTGATGAGTCCGAGCAGGCTGGCGAGCGACACATCAATGTGTCCTTGTGCCCATGTCATCATTCCGTGACCAATGACGCCTGGTCCCAGTGCCATTCCAATGATGTACCACCAATCACTGACATGCATCGCTCCTAGGTCATTGCTGGTGATTGCGCCATACGGCAGAACAATAATCGACGCACACAAAAACACAGCTGCAATGAACGACCAAGAGTGGATACCTTCGTCTCGTCTCTTCTTTGACATTACGAAATATGTAGTCCAGATAAATACATTGAGAACCGCTAAGAGGTCTCCGTTGAGATGCGCACCACTCGTCGATGCTGCCGCCATCACGACGACAAGAACTCCAATCATTGCACTAATGGAATACAAAAGTTTAGGCAATGTAATTTTCTCGCCGAACAACTTCGGGGCCACAAATAAAACAAGTACCGGCTGCAAAGTTCCGACCATCGTTGCATTTGCAATCGAAGTCATCTTGACGGTAGCGAAACCAGTTATGAACGACATCGCGAACATGAAGCCTGGGAGTGCAGCCTTGCGAATGACGTGTTTATTCAAACTGCCACCATTCATATATGCCATTACGACCATAATTGGCAAACCGAGGAGCATTCGATAAAACACAATGCTCGAGGTGCTGACGGACAGAGCCTTATTGAAGATGGGTCCGATACCCCACGCCGTCACGGCGAGAATTGCGGCGAGCACATGGATGTCATCTCGATCACGAAAAGAATTCTTCGTCGAGGTGCCTGTTGAGGTCACTTCGACGGTGGATTCAAATCAATACGCAGCGTAAGAATCCCATCTTCCAGCGAAGCAACCGCGTCGCCGATGATTGCAAAATCTCGGAAATCAGTTTCAGAGTTTGCTATAAAAAGTTGTCGCTCTTCACCGGCAATTGGTGGCAATGGGCGTTTACGCACGGCCGTTGCCCTGTCGCGAAAACGCGAAATCATTTCGTTCGGATCAAATACAGCCATGGCTTACTCCTTGTTTTTTTGTTGAATGAGAAGAGGGTCAATGATTGACGGAAGCACATCAACAGCATCATCATCGTGTGGAAACGGATCACGAAATGGCTTTTCAGGTTCTGAGATCGGCTCACGCATCAAAACAGATGGTGCTATGTGATGGATAATGGGGTCTGCACCACCTGGTCGAACCTCGTTGAGTAATTCTGTTCTCTTTGTTTGATCTGCGCGCGCAAAGGACCTGTCAGCCATGATCTCAAGAGGCGCCAAAACAGCTGGGTCTTCAATTGCCGATCGCCAAAAGGCCAGAGTTGCGATCAAAAGTGCGATGCCCAAGACGAGCAATCCCCCGCCGATCAGATTGACCGACAATTTCGAGGCAAGAAGTAGGCCAATAGTCATGATTGCCATTCTTTCACGCGACCGTGCTTTATGCGCGTCTCCCCGCGGAGGGCAACAAATTATTGAGTGGCAGTAAGAAAATCAGAAATATGTCGGCCCACAGCCACGACTTCGATGAGGAAGCCATCGTGACCTTCGACGCTCTGTATTTCTTTGTGCGCATTACGAGGGTCGTCGTTCGTCAGGAGAGACTGAATTAATTCTTGTTGGTATGCGGGATACAAGATATCTGAGTCAATACTGACGGTCAGAGTAGGTGCCTTGATTCGCCCGAGCGCATGATCAAGCCCGCCTCGTCCTCGACCAATGTCATGCAGATCCATGGCTTTACCGATATACAAATAGCTGTTTGCATCAAATCGACGAACCAAACGATCACCGTGATGATCGAGATAGCCCTCTACTTCAAAGCGTGAGAACAGGTCAATTCCATCAGAGTTGAAATTCTGATCTTTTAATTGGCGACCAAACTTCTCATTGAATTTTGAATCTGTTCGAAAGGTCACTTGAGCGATCATGCGGGCAACTGAAAAACCATTCCACGGGCCGCCATCAGGACCGGCGTTGTAATAGTCACCGTTCTGATACGCCGGGTCCATCAGCAATGCACGACGACCGATAGAGCCCCATGCGATTTGCTGAGCGCTGGCCTCAACGCACGTGGCAACTGCAATCAGTGCCCGTACGCGTGTGGGAAATGTAATCGCCCACTCGAGAGCCTGCATGCCGCCCATTGATCCACCAATAACTGCTCGCCATGAGTTGATTCCCAGTGCGTCAGCAAGAGAAGCCTGCGCACGCACCATGTCTCGAATTGTGACAACAGGAAAGCGAAGCCCGTACGGTTCACCATCTTCAGGATGAGGGGATGCAGGGCCTGTTGAGCCTTGACATCCGCCAAGCACGTTCGAACATACAACAAAATATTTGTCGGTATCAATGGCATTCCCTGGGCCAACTACACCTTCCCACCAACCAGGAGTTGCATGACCTTTGCCAGCAGAACCAGCTACATGACTATCGCCTGTCCATGCATGACACACCAGAATTGCATTTGATGCATCCTCATTCAAAGTGCCCCAGGTCTCGTAGGCAATAGTGACATTGCGCAATGATCCGCCACCTTCAAGTGAGAATGGGCGTGATTGAGCAAACTGATGAAACTGGCGATGACCAGCTGGTTGATCAGGAGTCCATCCACCAGAGGCTGGATACGGCGCAGGGTCATGACGGTATGGCTCGTTCATGTGTCCCCCTTTCGCCGGTACAAAATATGTGTACGAAAGAGAGACTTCGGGCCTGTTGCTCCGCTGGATTGCGGAACCACATCCCTCACCTTTCGATGAGGAGGCACCGTGCGCTTGTCACCCCGGTTGCCGGACCAATTGGTCTCTCTTAATGTGAGATTGAGACTAGCGGTGTTCGGCGTCGTTAGCGAGGTGTTTTGGGAGACCGACAATGTCGGTGAACTCATCAAAGGCCGTAATGGTGCCGAGATGGTCTCTCAAAGTGCCAAATGACTCCAGCCGACCGTACGCATCGGCCAAAGCCTTCGAGGCGGAAAGTAGTCCCGACAATGGGGACACGATAAGCGTGAACCCTCTGTCAGCCAATTCAGATGGAGTCAACAGTGGTGTCTTGCCCTTTTCCACCATGTTTGCGACCAAGACCACATCGGTCAGCGCCGCTCCTATCTGGTCCAATTCCGAAAGTGATTGTGGTGCCTCCACAAACACGGCATCGACTCCGAGATCACGGGCCATGCGGCCCCGTTCCAACGCATCAGTCAATCCGTTTACTGCGCGAGCATCCGTACGAGCTGTCACAAAAATATCTGAACGAGTTCGCATCACGGTTGTCAATTTCGCCAACCACTCTTCAGTGGGAACTACTTGCTTTCCATCCATGTGTCCACACTTCTTTGGCCAGACTTGATCTTCCAAGAACATTCCACTAGCACCAGCCGATTCCCAGAGTTCGGTTGTTATTTGCACGTCTCGTTCATCGCCGTACCCCGTGTCTGCATCGACCACAACACACAGATCTGGTGCCGCCGCACACACACGCCTTGCAACATCTGCCATGTTCGCCTGGTTAACAATTCCGATATCTGGCACTCCGAGGAGTGTTCCAGCAACAGCAAAGCCCGACACAAAGACCGTATGAAAACCTGCGCGCTCTGCAAGCAGTGCCGACAACGGGTCCCATACTCCAGGCATCAATATTGATTCACCGCCAGTGAGACGCGAGCGCAAAGAGGCGGCGTGAGTCATTTGGTGCCGAGTGTGTCTATCGCGTGTTGCTTCAATCGCTTGTAATCCACCTTGCCATTTGGTGCGCGACCAATGGTTGAGACAACAACCACATTTCGAGGTGCTTTGTATGCAGCAAGTCGAGCCTTGACGTGTGCCGACAGCACTTCAAGCGTTGGTATTTCGCCGGGCTCAGCCTCTACAACAACACAAATAGTTTCTCCGAATCGAGTATCTGGAATGCCTACTGCGACCGCATCACGAACCGATGAATGGGTTTTGACCATTTCTTCTACTTCTTCGGGGAACACTTTTTCACCGCCCGTATTGATACACACGGATCCACGGCCAAGGAGATGCAGAGTGCCATCTTCATTAACTTCTGCCCAGTCGCCGGGCACGGTCCACCGTCGCCCTTCGAACTGACGGAATGTCTGAGCCGTCTTGGCTTCATCTTTGTAATAGCCGACTGGAATAGCCCCACCGACAGCCACTAATCCGCTTTCGCCAGATCCAGGCTGCACTCGCTTTCCGTCTTCGGTGAACACAACACAATTGGGTCCAAGAGCAAACTGTGCAGTCTTTGGAGCAGCACCCTTGGCTGCTACTGACATTCCCATTCCAACTGCTTCAGATGAGCCAAAACTGTCAGTAATGAGCATCTGTGGAATGTGTTCCAATAGGGCGTTTTTGTTTTCTTGACTCCACATCACGCCAGACGATCCCATCTGCACGACGCTAGAAAGATTCCAACGTGTGGGATTCGCATCGAGCGACTCGAGCATTGGACCAGCAAAAGCCTGACCAACAATCACAATGGAGTTGATGCCGCGATCTTGCACGGTTTGCCATAGCAAGGCAGGATCGAAATTTCGATTCGGCATTGTGACGATGCATCCACCCATTGCAAGGGTGATAAACGCAGAAAATTGTCCAGTTCCGTGCATGAGTGGACATGCAACGAGCGTGCGTATTCCGACACCTCCTGGCTGGACACGTCCAATGACTTCTTCCATTGATTCTGCTGGAGCAACACCAGTGATGGCATTGCCACCTCGGCCAAGTACTTGAAGCAAATCTTCTTGACGCCACATGACGCCTTTTGGCATACCTGTAGTGCCACCCGTATACAAAAAGAGCATGTCGTCATCTGACAATGGTGTTGGGGAAACAATGTCAGCAACAGTCTCTGTAACCACCGTGTTGTAATCAATCGCCCACGATGGCAATGCTGTCCCTGATTCGTCTGGGACCATGTACCACCGCTTCACTTTCGGCAACGCTGGTCGAACTTGCGCACACAAATCTGCAAAGACTGCATGAAACACCACGGCTTCTGCGTCAGAGTTATCAAACAGGTATGTGATCTCTTCTGGGCCGTAACGATAATTCGTATTCACGGGCACAAACCCGGCGAGGTATGAGGCAAACGTTGCCTCAAGATACTCAGGACAGTTGTAGAGATAGTGAGCAACCTTTGCCTGGTTTCCGAGCCCCGCTGTCAACATGTCAGCTGCCAAAGCATTGGACCGCTGATGAAAGTCACCCCATGAATAGACAACATCGCCAAACATCTGTGCGGGACGCGCTGGATCTGCGAGCGCAATCCCCTTCCACATCACTCCGTAGTTCCAAGTAACCATCTCTTTGCCCCCAACGAGTTCAATTTGTTTCACAGAACCGTAGCAAGTCCGTTCGGTCTCCCTATGAGCGGGTTATCCCGCCTACGATTCTGGCGTGCGGACATTGACCAAAAAGGAAGTTGAAACCCTTTTGGATACGTACGACCGAGACCCTGTTGGCAGTCTGCAAATAGCCGTTAGTTCTCTGCTCGGTGTTCAATGCCGCACATGGAAAGCGATGATGACTCTTCTGCCATCGCGATACTCCTCTTTGAGTTCACTCGCCCGGCAGGAAACTGCAGCCATGGACGAACTCGTCAAACAACTTGTTGAGCATCGCGCTTTATAGAAGCGACAGAGCACCGTTTTCAAGTGCTTGAACAATATGTCGAGTAGCCATTACTTCAAACATCTTGTCGCCTCGATCTGTACGACCAACAATCTGCGACGCAATAACCGCCATTACAAGTCCTGCAATTGCTTCTTTGCGGTAATGGTCTTTCACCCATTCATGATCAACGGGGTGACCGTACGATTCAATTCCAGCAATGTATAGATCAACAAGTTCCCACTCATACTTTCGTCTGTCATGTGGCAATAATCCCGCACCAATGAAATATGCAAGATCACCGACACCGTTACCGTGGCCGGGGGTTTGCCAATCAACAACAGCACACGGCACACCATCTGTAGTGGTAGCAAACATCAAGTTGTCGAGCCGATAGTCACCATGAGTCACAGTGAACGGTTCATTTTTTGCTGCTACATAAGCAGGAATCAACTTCTCAAGTTGATTCACACAGTCGAGACCGTCCTGGCCCGTCTCCGTCAAAATGGCATCGTTATAAATTCCTAGGAATCCAGGCTTGAACAAAGAATACAAACCATGCAAGCGAGCACCATCTTCAGCCTCACGACGTTGCAACCAGTCGATATTAAACAGTGTCGGGTCGTTCCAGCGCGGGCCATGCAAACGACTCAACTCGGCGACTGCAAGCCGAGCCTCTTCTATTCCACAACCTCTGATTTGGTCACCCTGCTCAGATGGAGACATATCTTCAAGAACGATGGCAATATCGCCCCCTGCTTCATTCCAATCAGCGAAGTAGCAATGCGGCAACCGAACATCGAGAGACGATGCTACTTCGTTGTAGAACTTCACTTCACGTTCGTAGTTACGAAGGCCGATACCGGTTGCTCGACTGGTCGGGTCTGGTGAGGCCATCTTCACAACAACAGACGACGGAACCGACAAGTCATCTGATGTCAATACGTATCGTAAGTTCATGCCGACTTGGCCCTCACCAATTCGTTTAGGGGGACTTGCAGAGACATCTGCGCCGAACACCTCTCGCCAAAACTCAGAATCAATGCTGTCTTCGGTGTATTCCCTGTGTCCCACGGCACCTACCGTACTCGCTATATCTGACACCGATAGTGTTGCAATCGCATGGTACGCACACTGCTATCTCCTCGTTGGGTCCTGATCCATATCGGCGTTGTGTCACTCGTTCTTTTAATGCTCAATTTTGGTTTTTGGCAGTTGAACCGTCTCGAGGAAAAGAAAAATTTCAATTCAGTTCTACGAGCACACACATCAGCCCCACTTCAAACCCTTGACCAAGCAGTTCCCACTAAATGGAACAAGGCGACGAACGAGTGGGTCCGTGTCAGCATCACTGGCTCGTACAATTCGTCCAAGGCTGTGACAATCATCAATCGTTCACAAGATGGATCTGCCGGATACAACTCTGTAGTCCCTTTTACCTCGCTGAACAATCGGACCATCCTTGTTAACAGAGGGTTCGTGCCGCTTGTGATGTCAACGCCCCCGGCCCCAAGGGGGCAAATAGAAATTGTCGGGTTCCTTCGTGCTTCCCAGGCTCGGTCAGCACTCGGACCAATTGATTCCAAAGAGGCAGGCAACACCGAGTTTCAGCGTTTTGATATTCCGCTCATTTCTCTACACGTCGGTGGCACTATCGAACCAATGTTCTTACAACTGATTCAAGAATCGACCGCGGCCGAATCGCAGTGGCCAGCCAAAGTACCTCTCCCCCCACTTGACGAAGGATCACACCTGTCATACGTATTTCAATGGTTCTTTTTCAGCATGGTTGCACTCGCCGCCTGGGTTGTGGTGGTCCGAAGAAAACTTTCGCAGGTTAATGCTTCAGTTCAAGCGCAAACATCCGCCTGAACTGTTCTACGACATCTGGGCTCTTGTGCGCAGGGCTTAATGACCGGTACACGGTGTCAACATTCACTGCAAGCCGACCAAACTCTCCCCATTTTTCAAATCCGTTGAGAGCAATATCGCGCGCAGCATCCCATGCGTCCATGCCGCCGTTAAATCGCTCAGTCGCTTCGCTCTGCACGAATGAGAGATAGTCACGAATTGCAGTGACTCCCGCTTTGTCAGTTAATGGGCCATGCCCTGGGACTATGTGGTCAACATCAGAGGCACAAATAAGGTCACACGCAGCAATCCAATTATCTAGCGGCCCCACCCACACAACTGGGGTTCCACCAATAAACAAAATGTCTCCTGTGTACACAGTCTTTGCATCAGGAACAAATACCAACGTGTCACCCCGCGTGTGAGCAGGACCGACTTCAACCAATTCAATTACACGTCCGCCAACTTCGCAGTTGTATTTCCCAGTGAAAGTAGTTGTCGGCAGCACAGGTGTAATGCCGTCAAAATCAAACTCACCAAAGAAGTGTCGGAACAAATCACCTATTTCACCTGGTGCGCTATTCAAAGCAGCCAACATTGCCGGGGGCACTTCCGACATCTCATGAGCAGTGGCTTGCGAAGCAATGATGTCTGCTCCGACAACCAACTCATTTCCATAACAATGGTCTCCGTTTGCATGAGTGTTCACCACTGTCGTTATAGGTGCACCACGCGTGGCGGCCACCATGGAATCAAGCATGCGTTGCGTGATCTTGAGATCAAACAAAGTATCGACCAACAAGGATGCCCCATCGCCCACAATTAGACCGGCATTAGACCAACCCCAACCGCCATCTGGCTGTAGATATGCATGACATCCATTGCCCAATTCATGTAAACCCAATGTGTAGCTCATGTCAATGTTTCCCCTATTGCCCGCGCAATTCGCGCCGCCTCAATGACCACTGGTCCGGCGGGCGAACACGGTGGCACACTGTGCAATATAGACGAATCGGCTATGTAGAGATTTCCAACTCCCCGCACCTTGCCATCGGAGTCAACAACTTCGTGGCATGACGACGCGGCGTGGGACACAACGGTCAGGTGATCTGCAATCCATTCATCCAGTTCAGCATTTTTCATTGCGTCAAGCACTTCCACCGACGTACCATCAGAATCGACAAGAACCTGGTGTGAAATAGCGGAAAAAGAAGCACTCATGGCGGCAGCAATCAGTTCACGGACAGCCTCGCGCATTGCAACTCTGTCGCGAATGGTTGCCAACATATTGAAATCATTCTGCATCGCCGTATTTGATCGCCACACTCCGCCACGAGACTCAGGATCCATCAGCGAAATAGTTAACAGTCCGGTTGTCGCATTTTCTGCGTTAGTTCGTTCGTAGGCAACGGTCAACAATTTGGCACCAGACGATGAGCGCGATTCACGCACCACCGTGGCATCAAATCGTTGCGTCGTACTGACTTTTAACTGAAGAGTGAACGTAATGGTGGGATGGTTCTGTAAGCCATCGCCGATACCAGACACTGCTCGCTCTAGTGAAGAGTGCAGCAACAGTGCAGGTGTCGCTAGCGCACCTGCACACATCACGAACAGAGAGCCTTCAATGGCTTGATTAGTTGTGTGAGCAACTGTGACCACCCGTTGAACATGTTCCAGATACGTCACAGAGTCAGTAATGGCTGTCACCCTGCCTTCGTCGACCAAATGTTGCACGGCACGACCAGGGTTCCAACGCCCTGCGTTCCACCACAGTCTGCTGTATCGACCATTCTCGGTCAGCAAGGCAGCTCCCACTTGGCCACAGTCTGCTTCGGTCGCCATACGAGTGAGGCCGTGCAGAAACGAAGGTTCATCACCTGTCAGCAACAAACCGTTGATTGCACTTCCTCCACCGAGAACATGAGCCTGCACGTACGGTTTGTCCTGACCACCATCAACCAACGTTGTCTGCACGCTGCGAGACATTGCGGCATCGGACAGAACATTGAAAAACGCTGGCTCATCATCATGAACACTGGATTGACCAGGTTCTATAAGAATGATGCGTTGTGTAGTCATCGCTGCAAGCGTGGACACAACAGTGCACCCAGCTGTCCCACCGCCAATAACAACTATTGGCAATTGTGATGTCATATCTACTTCGCCGAGGAATCAGGCGAGGTAGAGGGCTGAATAGCAGTCAGATGAGCTGCGTCGTTGTACCGAACGAGCCTCCACTTGCTTGCTTCTACATGCACAATTTCAGTAATCGAGGCGTTAAGAGTGTGGAGTTCGAATTTCCCTGTTTGATGCATCTGCAAAGTATGTCGCATGACAGCGTCAACTACTCCCCCATGACAAGCGACAACAATCGTGCCTCCTTCATGGCGACGAACCGTCTCTCGCAATGTACGCACCACCCTGGTGTGAAATTGCCCAACTGTTTCTCCGCCTGGGAACATCACTTCATCAGGGTCTGACCACGTTGGCACGCCAAACTTGGCCACATAGGCGTCGTATGACATTCCGTCTAGTTCAGGACCAGGGTCGTGTTCTCCCCAGCCAGCATCAATATCAATAGGCATCGAACCAAGAGCTGGCGCCAAGATTTGAGCAGTCTCAATGGCTCGCGGAAAATTGCTGGATATCAAAACAGTTGCTGAAATCTCACGACCTGTCATTAGGCGGTCGCGCAGTGCTTGAGCCTGTTGCCGACCAAAATCAGTGAGACCAGTACAAGTTCGCGATCCCCCGAGGAAGCGTTCAACTGTTGCTCGTGATTCACCGTGGCGAATCAACACGAGTCGAGTGTTGGACACAGCGACTTATGCCAACTTCTCGACAAATGCCTCTAATTGACGCAGGTTGCGACATTCATAGACACCATCGGTATGAGTACCGTACTCACCGACAATTGAGTCGCCGGTGTTCCAATAGGAACGTGGTTCGGGGTTCAACCAGTACACATGGCGTGCTTTTTGGCGAATCTCTTTAATGACCCATGCCTGGGACGCGTGGTAGTTGTTACGAGCATCGCCAAGCAACAGAACGGTTGACTTCGGATTAATTTCTTTTCCGTACTTATCCCAAAAGACCTCAAAGGCGTGACCGTAGTCAGAGTGGCCGTCAACCCAAATCACGTCAGCTTCTGTATTGATGCGATGAATCGCCTCGGAGATGTCTTCGGTCTTCTTGAAGTATTCAGTAACTTCATCAATTCCGTCAATGAAAACGAACGCGCGCACTTTTGAGAATTGGTTAGAGATTGCGTACACCAACATCAAGGTGAATCGAGCAAATGCTGCAACAGAACCTGAGATGTCAGCAATGACTATCAACTCTGGTTTAGCAGGACGTGGGTATTTGAACTTCGGTTCAGCAGGCACTCCGCCGTAGGCAAGGCTGTGGCGAACTGTACTGCGAAAATCAAGAGGACCCTTGCGACCATGACGACGTTTACGCGCTAAGCGAGCAGCAAGTTTGCGAGTCAAAGGCTGAAGTGACTTCTTGAGATTCTGCATCTCGTCGCGGCTGGCATGCATGAACTCAACATCTTCAGGAAGCGGCTTACGCAATGTCTTAGCCATTGCTTCTGCACCACGATCAGCTACAAGGCGACGACGGATTTCTGCTTCAACTTCTTGTTTGAACTTTTCGATGCGATCGTTGTACTCGTCCTTTTCGAGACGCTCTTCCAGTTTGGTGAGATCGCCGCCCACCTCTTTCTTGCTGGCTTCCATGAGCTTGTCGAGCATGCCGTCAAGATCAAGATTGCGCAATGTGCGATATAGGTAATAGGTTCCGCCTACTGGGCGACCCGGTTCCATGCCAGCAAAACGCTGCACAGCCTGACGCGCCAACGCGCGCATGAGAGCTTGATCACCATTCATGAGAGCATTCATGAGAATGTTCATGAGTTCTTCTGGGGTTAGCGAATCCATTCCACCAGCGCCACCATTGCCTTCGCCCTTCATTTGGGCTTCTTGCATTTGCTTCAACAAGTCGTCGATGCTGCCTTCTCTATCACCGTCAGAAATGGAATATTCTGGGCCGCGCAAGCTGAAGTACACCTCAAAGACAGTCTCGAATGAACGCCAGTGAGCGTTGTTCTTCACAAGGGTTGCCGCGAGTGCGTACTTAAATGCCTCGCGGTCTTCTAGAGGAATATGCGAGATGGCATGCATGGCGTCCAAGTTCTCCGTGAGACTTACCGGCAAACCGGCATTTCTCAACTCGATGATGAACCCCGACAGAAGATCAAGCATGCGTCAGTGCCGAACTATTCAGTCGTCAGACAGCTCTTTGGCTGCCTTGGCGATGTCCGATTGGTACTTCAACAGCACGTGAAGAGTCTCTTTGGCTTGCTCGGCATTGATAGTGCTAATACCAAGCAATACCAATGTGCGCGCCCAGTCAATGGTTTCACTGACTGAAGGAGCCTTCTTCAGGTCGATCTGGCGAATACTACGAACGATGCGAGCGATCTGATCTGCAAGCATTTCAGTGACACCCGGAACCTTCGTGAGAACGATCTCTTTTTCACGTTCCAATTGTGGGTAATCAACATGAAGGAACAAACAACGACGTTTCAGTGCCTCAGACAACTCACGAGTGTTGTTGGATGTCAAGAACACCAGAGGAATCTGAGTAGCAGTAATTGTTCCAAGTTCAGGAATTGACACTTGATATTCAGAAAGAATTTCGAGCAATAACGCTTCAGTTTCCACCTCGACGCGGTCAACTTCGTCAATCAACAGAACAACAGGCTCTTTTGATGTAATTGCCTCTAACAAAGGACGAGTCAAAAGAAATTCAGACCCGAAAATATCATCGTGGATATCGTTCCACGCGTCAGAATTGCGGTCGGCCTGAATTCGAAGCAACTGCTTCTTATAGTTCCACTCATAGAGCGCTTTCGATTCATCAAGTCCCTCATAGCACTGCAGACGAATCAGCTTTGCGCCAATCATTTCGGCAACGCTCTTTGCTAATTGGGTCTTGCCGGTACCGGCTGGACCTTCGACAAGAATGGGCTTTCCGAGGCGATCAGCCAGGAATACGACTCCAGCAATCCCATCGTCTGCGAGGTAATTGACTGCCTTGAGGCCGTCGCGGACAGATTGAACAGATTCGAAGCGGTTATCCATAAGTATTCCAATCTAGTGGGGGTTGCTCGCAGAAAAGGCATTGGGCAAAAGCCCCGTGTACCCCATTCCAACGAGCCACAGCCCCTAACCTTCCAGTCATGTTCAAGGACACACTGATCGTCGCAATCGGGACTGCCATGTCTCGCCTTACGGGACTATTGCGGGTGGTGGTGTTCGGAATCATCATTGGACAAACTGCTCTGGCCGACGCTTTTGATGGAGCCAACAATTCACCGAACTCAATCTATGAACTTCTTGTTGGTGGCCTGCTTGCTGCAAGCCTAGTCC
>SHUR01000027.1 GCA_009694565.1 Ilumatobacteraceae bacterium
TCTTCCAGGAACTCCTGATGGATCGCGTAACTGAAGGCAACGGCAAATGTTGCCTGTACAGGACTAGTCAATTGCACCCCAACCAGGACAGTGTCATCTTGGCGAATCGCATGAGTGCTGACGTTTCCTATTCCCTCCACCGCGTGCACTCGTGCAAGGTCTGCGACTTCGGGCGACTGCGAGACGTCAATGGTGACTGTGGGCATCCACGTGTTTTCATCGAGCAGCGTGTGGCCAATTTCCTGGGCAACAAACAATGGCACGCTCATAAATTCTCCTATGACTCGTCCTTATTGTAGGCAACCACAAAACATTGCTACCCTCTTCACCGTCATGATGTTTCAATTTTGGGGTGCAACTCCTGAAGAAATTCGAAGCCCTGTTGTCGGAGATGATCTGTGTTCTGACGCAACACTGATTGCAACACGTTCCATAACCATTAGTGCTCCTCCACAGGATGTTTTTCCGTGGATTCGGCAAATGGGTTTCGGACGAGCCGGTTGGTACAGCTACGACTGGCTCGACAACCTTGGTCGCAAGAGTGCAGCCACTATTCATGCTGAATGGCAAACAGTTGAAGCGGGAGACAAAGTACCTTCCGGTCCAATTTCATTCACTGCTGCCATCGTTGATGCACCCCGACACTTTGTGCTGGAAATTAAATCTCTCGGTAAGAAGTCGCCGAAACTTCACTTCACTCTTGCCTACGAATTACGTGATGATCCGCACGGGACTCGCCTAGTGACCCGGATGCGTTCTCGCATCAGTGCGCCACTTGGCTCACTTTTTGAAAAGCTCGTCCTCGGCCCTGGTGACGGACTCATGCTTCGTCGCCAACTACTCACTATTAGCAAGAACGCCTCGAAGACTTCCCCAGCGTGACATTGGGGACATCGCGCCAGTTTTCACTTATACATAGGGTCCAGATAGAATGAATGGCAATGAAAACATGCACTATTCGCGTCGGTCTCCTTGCGTATGGTGCAATCGGACACGAGCACAATCTGGCGGTCCAGAACACAGACGGTCTCGAACTTTTGGCAGTGTGTGACACCAATCCGGAGCGTGTCGAAGCAGCACTGCAACTCGCTCCAGAGGCCACAGCATTTAGTGACGCAACCGAGATGCTGGATTCTGGTCTTCTTGATCTTGTCGTAATTTCGACACCACCGAATAGTCATTTCCAGTGGGCCAAAGAATCACTGTTGCGTGGCATTCATGTGGTCCTTGAGAAACCAATGGCACTCGCTGCTGATCAATGCGACGAATTGATCGCACTTGCCTCAAGCAAGAGCCTCATGCTTGTTGTGTATCAGAACCGCAGATTCGATGATGACTTTGTCACAATGCGTGAAGTAATTCGCTCGGGTGAAATTGGCGACGTGTACCAATACGACAGTTTTGTCGGCGGGTACTCACGCCCGTGCGATTATTGGCATTCAAATGCCGAAGTATCTGGCGGAGCAATTTTCGATTGGGGAAGTCATTTCCTCGATCAAATTCTGAACATCATTCCTGATGATGTTGCTCATGTCAGTGGACAAAACCACAAGCGCGTATGGACTCATGCAACAAATGCAGACCACGCACATGTCACGGTGACGTTTACAACTGGCAAGCAAGCAACTTTTGTTCATTCCGATCTTGCTGCTGCTCGTAAGCCGAAGTTCTACGTTCTTGGTACTGAGGGAGCAATCGTCGGTGATTGGGACCCTGCGGGTGAACCAGCCGTAGCCGACTTACCTGCAATCTTGACCGTGCACGACATTGATGGAACGTCACGCATCGCGCCTCTACTTCCTCTGCAGCCACACGAATTCCATCGTTCCATTGTTGAATTCATCAACAATGGAACTCCAATGGAAGTCAATGCATTGCAGTCGCGCAATGTTGTTGCAATTATGCAAGCTGCTGAAGAATCTGCCATTCAAAATGCATTCCCCGTTGTGCCAGTTCTTCGTCAGTCATAGCAAGTGACCGTTAACTGGGGCTTCCTAGGAGCTGGCTTTGTTGCCAGTCGTGGTCTAGCCCCAGCTGTACATGCATCACATGGAGCACACTTGTATGCCGTTGCCAGCCGCGATGAAGAGCGGTCTGCAACTCTTGAGCCAGAACGAGTTCATGCAAACTATGACGACCTGTTGGCTGATGAACGTGTTGATGCTGTGTACATCAGTTTGTCAAACAGCCAACATATTGAATGGGTAACAAAGTCGCTCGAGGCAGGCAAGCACGTTCTGTGTGAAAAACCACTGGGGCTAAATGCCATTGAAACAGCCGCCATGTTTGATGTTGCTGCGCGTAATGGACGATTACTTATTGAAGCTGTATGGGGCAGATGGCATCCACGTTTTGCTCGAATGGTTGACCTTGCCACCAGTGGGAAAATTGGAGATATCGAACACATCGAGACTGCATTCACTTTCACTTCTGAAATGACCGATAACTATCGCCTGAGCCCATCAATGGGTGGTGGGGCATTACTTGATGTGGGTTGTTACCAAGCGCACGCGTGGGTTGCCCTTACTAATGGCGCTGCTGATTTCTCAATTACAGAACTTGCGCGCACAGTGGGCCCAACAGGCATTGATCTCACAACAGATGTGAAAGTACGAATCAACAACAACATAACTGCTCATGCGGTGAGTTCGTTTGCATTACCAAGCAATCAACAGTTCATCGTGCGAGGAAGTGAGGGGTCGATCAGCACCGTTGCAGGCGAGTCATTCACAACATGGAACGAAGCCAGTTCCCTACTAGTCAACGATGTTCTTGAAGAGTTCACTATCACCAACGCCTTTGTTGAAATGGTGGAAAACGTGAGCCGGTTAATTGATGGTGAAGACGGCTGGATTGTGTCTAGTGCAGATTCAATTCGCGTAGCTCAAATTCTTGACACCATCGCGGCCACCACGCTGTGGCCTAACTAATCAGGGATTTTCTTGATTAGTCAGACCCAGATTTCTTAAGACAGTGGTTAGGAACGAGATGTTTCCTCCCGTCCTCTCAACGAAACGATTATTCCAATGACGAATTCTCCTTACATTCTCTGCGGAGGACCCGGTTCGCTTTACACCGGAAAAGTGCGCTCATACTTGCGCAAGAACAACGTCAATTTTATCGAAGTGCATCCCAACAGTGAGCGCTACTTAAAGCACATTGTTCCCACGGTCGGGCGCTCGATCGTGCCATGTCTTGAAACACCAGACGACCACAAATGGGACACTGTGCAGTTCGTGCCCAAAAATTCAGGGGCCGAAGTCGCCGAACTTGCAGCCTCACTTGACCATTGCAAGCCCGGCGAGAGCTACGTGATGGGTATGCAAGTAGTACTGGATTCAATTACACTTGCGTAAACCATGATTCTTCAATCGCTCTCAATTTCTCGCACAGAGTTCGAAACTGCCACTGGCTGGCAGTTGAAACCGGATGGTGCCTGCCACGGAGAAATCTGTGTGCCCCTGCCCGAGGAAGTGAACGCCGATATTGCTCGCGGGATAGTCGATGTCAGCGTGGTTGCAGAACGTTTAGGTATGCCCATAGTGCATGATGCAGAAATGGGCCTGTGGGCCCTTGGCCCTGCTTCAATGTCTGGTCGAGCACTTTCCACTGCCGTTGCACCAGAATTAGAACTTCCCGACATCGACGGCAACATGTTTCAACTGTCATCGTTGCGTGGCAAAAAAGTTGTCATCGTTTCTTGGGCGCCTTATTGAGGTTGTTCACGTGACTTGCCAGTGTGGCAAGCCTTTCGCAACGAAGTGCACCCACGAGGACTAGAAATAGTCACTGTAGGAATGGACACCTTGGGTGCCGAATCCTGTCGTCCATTTATTGAAGCTGCCAATGCAGAACACCCATCGCTGATTGACATCAATCACGTGATGGCTGAACGATTTGGCGTTATTAATATTCCGAATGGAATCTGGATTGATGAAGAGGGAATCATTGTTCGCCCTGCAGAACCTGCGCCTGTTCCCGGCGGAAAGACTCCTCCACCGAGTGCTCCCCCTGTTGGTCTTCCGCAACGAATGACTGACATCCTCACCGAAGCTTCAAAGATAGTGACAGATCGAGATTCGTACAGCGCTGCGCTGTATGACTGGATTGAGCACGGTTCTAAGAGCAAATTTGCGTTGACTCCTGAAGAGGTCATCGCACGATCAGGCAACCGCGATACTTCAACTGCTGAAGCTTCTGCACATTTTTCACTGGCCCAACACTTATGGAATGCTGGGCACCGAGACGCTGCGATTAAACATTTCCGTGAGACTCATCGCCTGCAGCCAGATAATTTCTCTTACAAACGACAAGCATGGTCATTGATGGCCCCGCCAGAAGCTGGCCCGTTTCAACGATTCATCCAAGGCCCGATGGAAGGTCAGGAATCTGATTGGCCGTTTGAAGGCGACTGGGTCACTGATGTACGCGCAATGGGGGCTGAAAATTACTATCCCTCGTTCAAGGAATAGTTTGATTCACATCTAACCGCGGCCGGCCATACCGCTGCCCACAGTAATGGTTTCGGTGTCGCGAACAACACGAGTCATGAGATGACTACGAATTGCTTGCAGGGCAACATCGCCCTCAGAGTGGCCCGCGCGCTGTAATACGTCGAGGTCTGTGATGCAATCTTGTAGTGCAAAACCCAATTCACGGTGGGCCACACGAATGGGCTCTTGGTCGGTAGGCATTGGCACATCTGCTTTGGCACCCAGAGTGGCTGCGCGTTGCCGAATACGGTCTGCTTCCGGGCCGCTGACGCTTCCTAAAGCCGCTGCTACGTCGCGCAACACTTTTGTCATTTCATTGTGTTCATCTGCAATGTAAGTGTCGTACACCGGCAGTACTTGACGGACCTCTTGAATCAGTGATTGCAACATCTGACACATTGCTTGTGCCTTAGGACTATCCACAAATGGCATAATTTCGTTTTGTAATGCGGCAATAAATCCTTCAAGAAGATCATCGACCGTTGGATTGGTCATCATGCTGGTACCCCCGCGTATCCCATAAGTTGTGCCATTGCAGGAATTGCAGGCAAGCTTGACTGAGCCACGTACAACGGAAGAAGAAGCATGTACTCCCTATTCACACGACGTGAAACAAATTGTTGAACTGGCACTGCGATTTGCATTGTGCCGAAAAGAGTGAAATACCCCAGCTCTTCTGGCGTGATGTCACCACCCGTCAGTTTGTTGTAGTAAGAAAGAAAACCACCTTCTTTTTTCGGGTAGTCCATGACGTGAGTGTTACTCACCACGTCCATCAGAACCATCCAGCCAAGGTCTTCTCGCGGATCACCGATTCGACTTGCTTCCCAGTCAATAAGTGCTGAAACCTTACCGTTTTCATATAAGAAGTTTGCTGGGTTGAAGTCACCATGAACAACAGCTAGTGGCATGGCACGTGGTTTACTGCGACGCAACGTGTACACCGCATCAAGCAAAATCATCATAATTGGGTCGTAGTTAAGACTCGAGTATGACGATTCAAAGAACTCAATCGCGGAATCCATGAAGGCGTCCCATGATTCGATTTTTATGCCGCGATGAAATGGATCTACCAATTCACCATTCGGATCAATTTTTTCGATTGGGCATTTATGTAGTTCAACCAGAACTTCGCACAGATGCTTAATCACGCTTTCTGCCTGGTCTTCATCTACACCGCCGTTAAAGAGTGCTGAAGTTTGTCCGCTTCCCGATGCGCGCTCAATAATCATCGCTGGCTCGCCAAAATGTTTCGGATCCATTTCATAGCCGTAACTCTGAGTGACAGGAACTGTGGTGTGCAGTCGCAAAGACTCGATGAGATTGTGCTCAACAGCCCTATCCGTATGGAGAATGGCCTCCACATCTGGTGGGTCTTTGCGCAAGATCAGAGGCTTCATTTCCTCTTTGTTACCCCTAGTAACTCTGGCATCACATTTGAATGTTTCTCGTGAGAAACCACCGGCGATTTGCTGAAAACCTTCCACAACAATATTTGTGGCATCAGGCCATATTCGTTCCAAAAACGTCGCAACTGATTGCTCCATTAGTCCCCCCCGGGTTATTAATAACTCGCCTAATAATAGGCTTGAGCCTCGCTACCGACAAATTTCGTGGGCGCAGTGGAAACCTAGGTCAATGAGGGCAGTTAGGGTTGCGCCATGGCAACAACCCGCGAAATCTGGCACAAGGCCTTTTCCCAATCTTCTGTGCGATCTGGTGCGTACGAAACCATGTCTGGTATTCCACTTGAACCCGTTTACGGCCCAGATGACGGTGAGTTCCCTGGTGTCTACCCCTACACACGTGGCCCGTATGCCTCTATGTACAGGTCCAAATTGTGGACCATGCGCATGTTTGCCGGTTTCGGAACAGCAGACGACACCAACAAGCGATTCAAAGACATCATCAACTCGGGCGGCGATGGACTATCAACAGCTTTTGACATGCCCACACTCTTAGGTCTTGATAGCGATGACACCATGTCGCTTGGCGAAGTGGGACGCTGTGGCGTTGCTATTGACACCGTAGAAGATATGGATGATCTCTATCGCGATATTGACTTAGGCAAGATCACCACGTCAATGACCATCAACTCGCCGGCTGCTGTGTTGCTGTCTATGTTCATCGCTCAGGCAGAGCGTAACGGCACTCCCCGCGCACGCCTTGGCGGAACATTGCAGAACGACATTCTGAAGGAATACCAAGCGCAAAAAGAATTTGTCTTCCCCCCACGCCAAGCCATGCGCTTAGTGCGAGACACAATTGCGTTTACCGCTGCTGAGATGCCTAAATGGCATTCAGTTTCAATTTCGGGGTACCACATTCGCGAGGCTGGCTCTACTGCCGCTGAAGAATTGGCATTCACTCTCGCCAATGGTTTTGCGTATGTAGAACTCGCCGCGCAGAGTGGATTGTCGGTTGATGCGTTTGCACCGCGGCTGTCATTTTTCTTCAACGCCCACATTGACTTCTTCGAAGAGATTGCAAAATATCGTGCAGCTCGTCGCATATGGGCACGCTGGTTAAAAGAGCGGTACGGTGCCACCAGTGAACGTTCGCTGCAGCTTCGCTTTCATACTCAAACTGCCGGGGTATCACTCACCGCACAACAACCAGAAGTAAACATTGTGCGCACCACAATTGAGGCACTTGCCGGCGTCCTGGGCGGCACCCAGTCTCTACATACCAACTCCATGGATGAAGCAATGGCCTTGCCCACTGAACGTGCAGCGCGCATTGCACTGCGCACACAACAAGTGATTGCCAACGAAACAAATGTGATAGCAGTTGCTGACCCACTTGGCGGCTCGTGGTATGTGGAAGAACTTACCAACGAAATGGAACGCAGGGCCGAAGAGATCTTTGCAGACATCGAAGCACTTGGTCAGGGTTCCATGCTTGATGGCTGCATCAATGGCATAGAAGAAAATTGGTTCCAGAGCCGTATCGCTGATTCTGCATACGAACTTGAGCGCAAATTCAACTCCGGCGAACGCATCATCGTTGGCGTCAGCCACTTCTTAGAAGGAAACGAAGAAGAAGAAATTGACCTATTGCGCATCACCAACGAGGACGAGCAGAAACAACGCCGTCGCCTTGATGCCGTGCGTGCATCACGTAATTCTGCTGCTGTGGCTGAATCACTTGCTGTTCTTGAAACTCAAGCGGCAGACCCAGAAATCAACCTCATGCCAGCTCTTATCAACGCTTCAAATGCACAGACCACAGTGGGCGAAATGATGAAGTCAATGGGCACGGTATTTGGCCGACACATCGAAGTGCCGACGATTTAATGACTCTTCGCGTGCTCGTTGCAAAAATCGGACTTGATGGTCACGATCGTGGAATCAAAATTGTTGCGCGTCTTTTGCGTGATGCCGGCATGGAAGTGATTTACACCGGACTCTTTCAAACACCCGACACTGTGGCATCAGCTGCCATCGACGAAGACGTTGACGTCATCGGATTATCAATGTTGTCTGGTGCACACATGACTCTTGCGCCTTTAGTTGTCGAAGCCTTGCGATCACGCGGATCATCAATTCCAGTAGTCGTTGGTGGCATTGTGCCACGACAAGACATACCGCTATTGAAGGCAGCCGGTATTTCTGAAGTGTTAGGCCCTGGTGCGCCAGGCACTTCTGTTGTCGACACAATTCGTGCCGCAGCAATCGTTCACTGAATTACTGGCGATTCATTTCTGCTTTTTCTTCTGCTGCTGCAGTATCAATTCGTCGAGGGCCGGCCTCAATCACAATTTCATGTAGTTCACCTGTGTAGGCATACGGAGCGCTATAACGAGTTGACACTGGTGAACCATGGTCGAATCCAACGCTTGGTCCCACCGATGAAATCATTCGCATGTACAACGAAACTTCAGCCGAACCGACTGAAGATCCGTCAACCATTATTTCCAAGAAACCTGACATGCCGTCTCCGCGACGAAGGACCGCACGAAGTTCATGATCACCTTCTGGCACTAGACCAGTTGATTCGATAATTGTGTGATCTCCAAATGCGTTGTAGTCAAAAAGTAGTCGTCCGTTTTGAATGAACAACGACACACCTGAGTTCTGTGTTCCAGATGCATACAGAACGCCTTCATCACCTTTCTTATAAGTGACTTTGGCAGTGACGTCAACATTGCGACCACCAATTCCGCCAGATGCTTGCGGCGGCATCGGTGACATTGGTGGACGATAGACATAACGACGATCTTCTGGGTGTGGGGAGTTCTTACGGAACCGCGCGCCGAACAATTCAATGCCACGATCATCGAGTGGTAACACGCCATGAATTTCTGCTTGCTCCCACCAGTGAGCAATCATCTCTTCAAGCTTCGCTGGTTCACTGTCAGCAAGGTCATTGCATTCCGAACGATCTATTGACAGGTGATACAGCTCCCACTTTTCATTGCTATATGGCTTTCCAGCAGTGTGCTTTAACACTGCTTTCCATTCGCCAGCGACGATTGCCAAACTGCCGCCATTTTCAAAATGCTGAACCGTGTTTGTGGCCGGAGCCTTCGAGTCTTTCAGAAACGACTTAAAGGAATGTCCAGTTACCGGCATTTGTTCAAGACCTTTGCGAACCTTCGGAGGTGTAACACCAATGATGTCGTACATAGTTGGCACAATGTCAGACACAAATACGAACTGGTCGCGCTTTGTTCCTCTCTGATCTTTTGGAACTCCGTTTGGCCAATGGAAAACCATCGGTACATGTACGCCACCTTCGTGCGTGTTCTGCTTGTACCAGCGATACGGAGTATTACCTACTTGCGCCCAACCCCACGGATAGTTGTTGTGGCTGTTCGGCCCACCAATGTCGTCAATATCTTTGATTGCCTGGTCTGGAGTTTCGAAAATGGCGTTGAAGAACTTCATTTCGTGCATGACTCCGTACGGGCCACCCTCTTGTGAAGCGCCATTGTCAGCATGTATCACAAGAACTGTGTTGTCGAGTTGTCCAAGCTTGCGCAAACCTTCAACAAGGCGGCCAATTTGATCATCTGTGTGATCAAGGAATGCTGCAAATGCCTCTTGCAAACGAGCAGCAAGGCGTTGTTCATTCTCTGACAACTCATCCCAAGGCTTTACGCCAGGGTTACGAGGCGATAACACCGTGTCTGCAGGGATAACTCCGGTCGCAATTTGCTTCTTGAACCAACGCTCGCGAACAATGTCCCAACCTTCGTCATACTTCCCGCGATACTTCGCCATGTACGACGCTGGTGCCTGGTGAGGCGCATGAGTTGCGCCAAAAGCCACATAACCAAGGAATGGGCGGTCTGGTCGAACGCCTTTGAAGTCAGAAATAATGTGTAACGCTTGATCGACAAGATCTTCTGAAAGGTGATAGCCCTCTTCTGCAGTGCGTGGTGCATCGACAGGGTGATTGTCTGCAACAAGTTCAGGGTGAAATTGATCTGTCTCGCCATCCATGAATCCGTAGAAGCGATTGAACCCACGTGCAAGTGGCCACTGATCAAAAGGGCCAGCAGCAGAGCATTGTTCCATTGGCGCAAGGTGCCATTTACCAACTGCGAATGTTCCATAGCCCTCGTCGCTGAGAACTTCAGCAACGGTTGCTGCGTGGTTTGAGATGTGGCCGAGTTGGTTTGGAAAGCCGGTGATGAAGTTTGACACCGTACGCATACCGACTGCATGGTTCGAACGACCACTAATCAAAGCAGCGCGAGTTGGAGAACACAATGGCGTTACATGGAAGTTCGTGAACTGCAGACCATTTGCAGCAAGTGCATCAATGTTTGGGGTATCGATGTCAGAGCCAAAGCAACCCATTTGTGCAAAACCGGTGTCATCAAGAAGCACAAGGATGACGTTCGGGGCATCAGGTCCCGGGTGAGATGGAGTCGCGAACCACGGCTCAGACTCAGCCAGAGTGCGTCCAATTTTTCCTTCAAATCCGTAGTTCTCTGCCATGGTCTCCCCTATCACGTACGAGACACCATCTTTGCTGGCGTCTGACCCACCGTGGGGTGTCGAATCAGAATAGATGCTGTTCCTGTGGGATTATCAACGGGCCCCACACACCCCATAAGTTCAGTACGAACAAGGAGACCCCATGCACTTAGAGATCGACCGATCCAACCTTCGTAATCACCGCATCGTCGCCACCACGACGCCCGCTGTCGCACCCGAAGGATCAGCAGTCCTGAAGCTCGAGCGGTTTGCACTGACCGCCAACAACATTAGTTATGTGATGTCTGGCGACGCCCTTGACTATTGGGGCTTCTTTCCCACAGAGGATGGTTGGGGCCGCTTGCCCACCATGGGATTCGGTGTCGTCACGTCGTCTGGCGTTGATGGCGTTGCTGTGGGCGAACGGTTCTTCGGCTTCTACCCTGCTGGCGATTACCACGTGGTACAAGCCGAAGCAATCAGTTCTGGTTTTGTCGATGTATCACCTCACCGCGAAAAACACGCAATGGCATACCGCGGCTTTGACAAAGTGTCGCCCACCGAAACAGAAAAAGACAATGCAACTCTTGTGTTGCGCGGTCTCTTTGTTACGTCGTTCCTGGCTGAAGACTTCCTTCGTGAATCAGTTTTCTTCGGAGCAACACAGGTACTTGTCACCAGTGCTTCCAGTAAGACTTCGATAGCTCTTGCGCATTGTCTTCGCGAAAACTCAAAAGTCAAAGTTCTTGCGCTGACATCAGCTGCCAATGTTGACTTCACGCACGGCGTTGATCTGTATCACCAAGTCCTTACCTACGACGATATTGAAACTCTTGACCCTTCAGTTCCAACCGTTATCGTCGACATGGCAGGAAATGCCGGTGTTATCTCACGTGTGCACAATCACTTCAATGATGCGCTGAAGTACTCGTGCCGTATCGGAGGCACGCATTGGGATCAGTCAGGTTCCACAAAAGGAGTTCCTGGCCCACGTCCTGAGTTCTTCTTTGCACCAAGTCAAATGGCCAAGCGCGGCAAAGAGTGGGGGCGCGACGTGTTCAATGAGCGCATCGCAACTGCTTTGTCGCTTTTCCTCGACGACTCAACGCGTTGGCTCACAATTCAGCATTCACACGGCGCAGAGGCGCTGACCGACGTATATATGCAGTTAGTCGAAGGGCGCGTGCGTCCCGAAACCGGACACATTCTTTCTCTGTAAATCACAACAAAAAGGAACACCACCATGTCATCAAACAAACCTTCGTACGGAAAAGTAGACCGCGAATACGGAATGCGGATGTTCACCATGCCTCCAGAAGAGGACGGCCCTGTCTGGATGGTGAACTTCATGAAATATAGAGAAGAAGCCAACTATGCAGATGGCACAAAAGGTATTTCGGGTAGACAAGCAGATGACAAGTACGCGCCCGTTGAAATTCTTCGTGAGATCGGTGCAGAAGTCCCCTTCTTTGGTGATGTTGTGTTGCAACTTGCAGGAAACGACGTGAAGTGGGACCGCATTGGTGTCGTGAAATACCCAACACGCGCAGCGTTTCTTGGCATGCAGAATCGCAAAGATTTCCAAGACAAGCATGAGCACAAAGAAGCTGGCATGGAATTCACATTCGTCATTGGTTGCCAACCAGTTGAACTAGGCAGCAAGTTCCGAGTTAATTCAGAAGTGTGGGACAGCGTTGAGCACAGCCCTACAGAAGAAGACGGCCCGATCATGGTTGTGCATCTTCTGAAGTTTGTTGAAGGCGGTCGTCAGGGTGACATGGAGGAATACCAGTCGAAGGCATTCACTGTTGCTCAGAAGCACGGCGGCGGAGCTGCTGCAGTTTTCACTGTTGAAGGAACGATCATGGGCGATGGACGCCAATGGGATGAGTGCCGCTTCATTGCGTATCCATCAATGCGTTCATTCATGGCTGTTGTACAAGACCCAGAGCGTCTTGAAGCTCAAGGCGAGCATCGTGTTGCTGCGATTGCAGATACCTACACCGTTGTAGTGCGCCCACGAAACGATACGTTCACCACACACGGTGCAATCTGATGGAAATAATGCGCACCCCCGATAGTTGCTTTGAGAATCTTCCCGATTACAACTTTGCACCGCATTACACAACCATCACAGCGACAGACGGCACAGCGCTTCGTTTTCATTTCATAGACGAAGGCCCGCGCGATGCGGCACCAATCGTGTTGATGCACGGCAACCCATCATGGTCATACTTGCATCGCCACATGATCACAGGGCTTGTTGCACTTGGTCACCGTGTACTGTCACTTGACCTCATGGGTCTTGGCCGCTCCGACAAACCGAACGAAGCGTCGTACTACACGCTTGCAAGCCATGTTGATTGGGTAGCGAAATGGTTTGAAGCAGAAGACCTCACCAATATCACCATGTACATGCAGGACTGGGGCGGCCTCATTGGCCTAAACGTGTTGCCGCATATCGAAGACAGAGTTGATCGCGTCATTGCATCGAATACAGGATTACCTGTTGGTGAAGGTGCCAATAAGGCAATGCGTGACTGGTTGGAATTTTCCAGTTCGGTTCCTGAACTTCCAGTTGGAAGCTTGGTGAATGGCGGCTCAACTCGCACACTCAGTGCTGCAGAGATTGCTGCCTACAACGCGCCCTACCCAGATGGCAGTTACCAAACAAGCCCAAAGATCTTCCCGAGCCTTATTCCGGTACAGCCAGAAAACCCCGGTGTTCCGCAAAATAAAGAAACATGGAAGTTCCTTGAAACATGGACCAAGCCATTCCTTACTGCATTCGGTTCAGAAGACCCAATTGCGTTCAAGCCTGGTGCTCACCTTGGATTCCAAAATCGTGTTCCAGGCGCTGCCGGACTTACTCATCATGTAATTAAAGGAGCAAACCACTTCATTCAAGAAGATGCCCCAGCAGAGCTAGTAACAATCATTCACAACTTTGCACAGTAGGTAGTTATGTCCACTCCAGAATTTGTACGCAGTCCTGACAGCAGTTTTGCTGACCTAGCTGATTATCCGTTGACACCCCACTATTTCGACATTGATGGTCTGCGTATGCACTACGTCGATGAAGGTCCGCGCGATGCACCTGTCATTCTGATGATGCACGGAATGCCGTCGTGGTCGTACTTGTATCGCCACATCATCCCTGTCATGTTGGAAGCCGGATACCGCTGCGTCGCGCCTGATCACATTGGTTTCGGAAAATCAGACAAGGTTGTCGACCCTGCGTGGTACAACATCGCTCGCCACACGGCCAATACTGCAGCACTTGTAAAACACCTGGATCTCACTGACATCACCATCATGGTGCAAGATTGGGGCGGCCCTACTGGGCTTGCACAAGTCGCAAACATGCCAGAACGTTTCAGTCGGTTATGCATTATGAATACATGGCTTCACCATGCAGAATACGAATACTCCCCCGGCATTCGTCAATGGATCGAGCAGAACTCGTCAGGCGGTATTTTCCGGGACAACGTTCCCGGCAAGTTTTTGTGGGGCACATTGATGGCAATGGCTACGGACAGAATCTCTCCACTTGATTCTTTGTTTATCACTATCCAAGGCGGAATACCCAACTATGAGGGCGAAGCGCTCGACGTAAAGAATGCCTATGACGCACCATTTGTTGGTCTCGGCGAAGACGGCGTGAATGGTCCGCGTCGCTTCCCCCTCAGCATTCCGTTACATGACCCCATCTCAGGCGACGCTGTAAATCAGGAAAAGAACTTCGGAATCATTAACGCGTTGAAGATTCCAGTTCATTTCTTGTGGGCCACAAATGACGACGTGTTCACGTTGGAATGGGGCAAGAAATGGCACTCACTAATTCCACATTCAACATTCGAAGAGATTGTTGGTGCTCGTCACTTCTTGCAAGATACGCACGGCCCTGAAATAGCTGCGCGTCTACTCGCTCATATGCGGTAAACACCACCGACAATTATTTTGTGCCGAGTGCCCGCAAGAAATCTGGCGGAATCACGATGTCATCGCGAGTGAGTTCCGAAATGTTTGCTATTCCGAGTCCCAACATTGCAGAGTCAATGCCTCCACGCAATACATCGAGAACGTTCTCTACTCCGGCCTGACCATTGGCAGCTAATCCCCACAAGTAGGCACGGCCAATCATGACTGCACGTGCGCCAAGTGCCACGGCCTTCACCACATCGCTTCCGCGGCGTACTCCACCATCAAGAACTATTTCAATCTGGCTTCCCACAGCATCCGCAATTGCAGGCAATGCACGAATCGGTGCTGGCGTACCGTCGAGGTTGTTTCCACCATGATTTGAGACAGACAATGTTGTTGCACCAAGGTCAACGACACGCTTTGCGTCATCAACACGGCTGACACCTTTCACCATGAACGGGCCGCCCCACTGCGCACGGAGCCACGCGATGTCTTCCCATGTAGGAAGAGGAGTCTGCATCCATTCGTAATACGCACCAAAAAATGTTGGTGCCTTTTCGCCAGGCTTTGCCATGTTCGGTGCACTGAGATCAGGAATACGACCAGTCTTTGCAAATGCCCACAACCATGCTGGTTTTTGAAGAACTTCAGGAGCGAACTTAAGGATGGCTTTCAGGTCGATTTTCTCGGGGATAAATGGGCTTCCCCAGTCACGTCCGTTGCTGAATGACCAGTCAAGAGTAACGATGAGGCCTTTTGCACCAGCGGCGCGAGCACGTTCCATGCGTTGTTCCAATGTGGCGCGATCGCCACACCAATACATCTGGAACAAGGTTGAATCATTCACTGCAGCAACATCTTCAACCGACTTGCTTGCAAACGAACTAAGACCCATCGGAATGCCACGGTTAGCAGCTGCTCGCGCAATTGCTACTTCACCTTGTGGGTGAACAGCCTGCACGCCAGTAGGAGAAATAATGACCGGCATTGACAACGACTGACCCATGACGGTTGTGCTCATGTCGCGTGAATTCGAATTACCTGCAACGTGTGGTGCAAACCCGAGTTGATCAAACGAGGTCAAGTTGTCTGAAGAGGAAAGCCCCTTTTCAGAACCAGCGACAAGTGCGCCATAGACAGACTTCGGCAGGCGCGCCTTTGCGCGACGTTGTGCTTCTGCAACTGTTTCAAACCAGTCATTCGCCATTGGGGGTTCCTCTCGTGGACGAGTGTTTCTAGGTTACTTGGGGAAGATGTATTCGATGTCGGTGAATGAGTCCGCAGCAAAGAAGTACAACAACCGCAACGGCTCTGTGCCCGTGTTCACGGCAACATGTTCAGAATTTCCAGGAATAAACACCGCATCACCTGTGCGTACGTCACGACGCGTTCCGTTCACCACTACATGGCCAGTGCCCGATAAGAAGTAGTAGACCTCAGATTGTGCGTGCATGTGGCCGCGTTCTGGTTCAGGCGCTCCCACCGGTATTTCAGCCACGCCCACAGTGAGACCCTGGGTGTCAGTGCGGTCGCTGCTAAAGAGAGTCCACCAGTCAACGGAACCTGGCCACGACTCAGTCTCGCAGTCGTCTTCGCGCCGAAATATTGCATCGCCAGTTGCCATGATCTCCCCTTGTGCCCTTCTGACCTTATTACCGATGTCTTTCCCAGTGATTCTCAATATTAGTAATGGTTCTCATTATAGGTAGCATCACTTCCATGAAACGTATTTTTCCAGTCTGCATCACACTGATTTCCTTGTCGGCATGTGGAGGCTCGTCACCAACGAGCGAACCGACAGCATCACGCATCACAGTTGCCGCCTCGTTCTACCCCATCGAAGAGATCGTGCGCCGCGTTGGCAGCACACACGTCAACGTTGTTGCACTCACGCCAGCTGGTGAGGGCGCACATGACGTGCAACTCACGGCAAAGCAACTCACTGTTCTGTCATCTGCATCGGCAGTTTTCTACATCAGTGATGGTTTTCAGCCAGAGGTTGAAAAAGCAGTTGCATCGTTACCGAGCTCCGTAGTTCCTGTTGACTTATTGCAATCAGTCTCTCTTTTGGATGTAGTTGCACAACTCGATGGTACTGAGGGCGAAACTGATGGCGAAGTACTGGCGTCAGGTAAAGACCCTCATATCTGGCTTGACCCTGCGAACATGGTTGCAATGACCACCGCAGTTGCAGATTCACTCTCACAATTGAAGCCGGAATTAGCAACACAATTTAGTACTGCAGCAAAGTCATACATTGCAGAACTACAGACATTAGGAAATGAGATTGATACTCAACTTGCTACCTGTAAATCACGAGTACTTGTCACTTCTCACCGCGCTTTTGCTTATCTTGCCAAACGAGCCAATGTCCGCCAAGTAGCAATTGCTGGCCTCAATCCCGAAGAAGAACCATCGGCCAAGAGTCTCGAAGCAATTGCCCGCTTCGCCAAAAGCAATAACGTTGGCACAATCTTTTTTGAAACCCTTCTTCCCGCTGATCTTGCCAAGACATTGGCAGACAAAATCGGCGCAACTGCAGATCTGCTTGATCCTATTGAAGGAATTAGTAGTGCAGACATCACGGCCGGCGCGTCATACATTTCAATCCAGCGAGACAATCTGGCTCGTTTACGAACAGGATTACGTTGCACGTAAACGCTATATCTGACACCACTGTCTTGAAAGCAGCCGATGTTGCTGTGTCATACGGTGATGTTGAAGC
>SHUR01000028.1 GCA_009694565.1 Ilumatobacteraceae bacterium
GTGAGCAGGCCTTGGACAACGAAAACGCCAATGGCACTGAATGCTGCGCCGATGCCATAGATGGACACAAAGATGATTGACATAAAGCCGTCGAGTGTTCCTTTGATGATGTACAACTGCGGTGTGCGGCCGCTTGCATCTTCAATTGCGCCGAGAATTGTCATGGGGCCAATGCAGAACAGCAATGTGGCAGTGACAAAACCTTCAACAAACGTGCTCGAGTGATCTGACTTTTTGGCAAAGCGCTTCTTCAGCCGCTCCCCAATTCCTTCGAGACGTTCTTCAATGTGCAACAACTCGCCAATGACGGCACCAATCACCATGCCGACAAGTGGGAATACCAAGTTGTGAGTATCCATGGCGTTGCTAATGCCCATGATGACAGTTGCAAGACCAATGACCTGCACCACGATGGTGCGAATAGATTCGCGAATGCGATGACCGATGAAATAGCCGACCGAACTTCCCACAATGACCGTGGAGGTATTGATGAGAGTTCCTAGACCGCGCACAAGTTCTTACCCTACCGACACGGAATCTGTGTGCCGTGGTTATCGTGACTAAGTGCCAATTGTGCAATTATCTGCGGGTTCTACCGTCGTTTCTATCGATACATCAGTTGGTGGACGCGTGTCGTCGCTCATCATGGACGGCACTGAATTATTGGTGACAGCAGCAGATGACACATTGGGCTGGGGCCTCTACCCCATGGTTCCGTTTGCGGGCCGGGTGCGCGATGGCGTTTTGATGTTTCGTGGGCTGCAATATGAATTGCCATTGCGATTGCCGCCAAATGCATTGCACGGCACTGTGCTCGATGTTGAGTGGACCGTTGCTGAACAGTCACCAGCAAAAGTAACAATGACATGTGATCTTGGCACTGATTGGCCGTTTACCGGAACAGTGACTCATGTGATTGATGTTGTTGACGGCGACGTGTTGTTTACTTTGACACTTGATGCGGCTGAACCACAGCCTGCACAAGTGGGTTGGCACCCGTGGTTTTTGCCACCCCGCCATTCGCACCACAACTTCACTGCCATGTTGCAACAAGATGTCAGCGGTATCACCACGAATCAACGCGTGCCTGTGCCTCACCGCAAATACGACGACTGCTTTGTTAAGCCGATCACAATGCCGTGGCTCACGATTGGTGACGTGAAAGTAGAAATCTCAAGCGACTGTTCACATTGGGTGATTTACAACGCGAACCCAGCAGGTATTTGTTTTGAGCCACAATCGGGGCCGCCGAACGGCATTAACACTGAACCGTATGTTGTGATGCCAGGTAAGCCGCTTGTGCGACACATGGCAATTACACGAATTAGTTAGCCCAGGCTGCGCGCATGCGGCGCAGTGTTGCGTTGCGTATATCGCCCCACGTGCCACCCAAAATGTTCCGTACGGTTCCGAGTGATGGCACCTTCTGTGTGCTGTTCACAGTAGAACGCCACACATCGAACTGGTGACTTGCGCCATGATGAACTGGCTCACGCAAGAAACGCTCAACAAAACCGAATAGTTGCTCTTCGTCCCATGTGCGTTCGTAATTTGAACGTAGTGCTTCACCACTAGAAACTCCGACTGAAGAACACGCTGCAGACCATGAGCCAAACAACTGCACGATGCGCGCAACACTTGGCCCCTGAATGCGGCCGCTGCGTAATAACGCTGTGTACGCATTGTGGGTGAGAGGTGACGCCATGAGGTTTGCAGCTTGTAAAGCGCCACGTGCGCGATCACGTGTATCAGAGATGGTTTGTGACTCAACGCGTTCTGTTGGTTCTTCTAGTTCATTTTCGGCGAGCACCAACCATTCCACGGGGCGGGCAGATGTTGTGATGGCAGGCAGCGGCACCGAGAGCGCAACTGCAATTTCATGCAGTGTCGCGCCGGGATGCGTGGCGAGAAATTCACGGATTCGATCCGTGAGTTCAGAACGCACTTCAGCCTTCGTCGCTTTGGTGCGGGTACGTGTCACCTTTGCCGGTGCAGGTGTTGAATTCCCGCCGCCGTAACGAAGTAAAAATTCGCCCAAGGTACGAAAATGACTGCGGCTTATGGTGTTGTTGTCATCAAAAAGGTCGAGTTCTGTGGCTGCCCATACGACAGATTGAGGCAACTCAGTTACGGGGATGCGTTGTGACACGCAATTTATAGTACCTGAGCATTTATATAGTCCCTACTGTGACATATAGTCATGCAAGCACACGAGGGAGTCACCGTGACTATCAATTTGGATCATGAATGGGAATCACTGTTACCAGAGGGCGACACACACCCGTATCGCACCGGAGCATGGCGTCCACAAACACGCGAGTGGACTGCGCGTGACATGCATGTCGAAGGTGAAATTCCGTCTGATTTAAACGGCGTGTACTTGCGCAATACAGAAAACCCACTAGTGCCTAACGCAGACCGGTATCACCCATTTGATGGGGACGGAATGATTCATGCCATTTCATTTCGCGAAGGTCATGCCGAGTATCGCAACCGCATGGTGCGTACAGAAGGCTTGGCTGCTGATCTTGCTGCAGGTGGACCCCAGTGGTCTGGCCTTGCAGAATCTCCATTAACTGCGGTACGAACTGACGGTTGGGGTGCACGCACGCGCATGAAAGATGCCAGCAGCACTGACATTGTTGTGCACGGTGGTGTAGCACTTTCTAGTTTTTATCAGTGTGGCGATTTGTATCAACTCGATCCCGTGACATTGGAAGACAAAGGCCGTGCATCGTGGAGTGGAGCGTTTCCTGAAGCGGGAGTTTCTGCACACACCAAGGTTGATGAAAAGACCGGCGAATTGTTGTTCTTTAATTACCAAACCACATACCCATACATGCATTACGGCGTTGTGTCTCGTGAAGGAGTGCTGACGCATTACACGCCAGTGCCGTTGCCTGGGCCACGCTTGCCACACGACATGTGCTTCACATCTAATTATTCAATCTTGAATGACTGCCCATTGTTCTGGAAGGAAGACCTGCTTCAACGTGACATTTATGCCACGAAATTTCATAAAGACATGCCAACACGTCTTGGTGTTATTCCGCGCCATGGAACTGAAAAAGACATTAAGTGGTTTGATTGCGAAGCCACTTATGTATTGCACTGGATTAATGCATACGAAGAAGGCGACGAAATTGTAGTTGATGGTTATTTCCAATTCGACCCCTCGCCCACTATGGGACCCGAGGCAACAATTGATCAACGTATGTTTCGCTTTCTTGATTTGTATGCAATGCAATCAAAGCCATACCGCTGGCGTTTAAATATGAAAACTGGTGCGGTGCGTGAAGGATTGTTGTCTGACACGGTTACCGAATTTGGCATGATTAACCCGCAGATTGTTGGCAAGAAATACGACTACGTGTATTCGGTTGTACCGACCGAGGGTTGGTTCACATTTGAAGGTGTCATCAAACACAATGTGACCACCGGCGAAGAGGAAACCTTCCGTTTGCCAACCGGTGTGTACGCAAGCGAAAGCGTGTTTGCCCCACGTCCGAATTCACGCAGCGAAGACGACGGCTATCTTGTGACCTTCACAATGGACGTGGTGAACGATGTGAGCCACTGCGAAATCTTTGACGCGTTGCGCCTCAGCGATGGCCCAGTGGCCCGTATTCAACTGCCAGAGCGCATTTGTAGCGGCACCCATGCCTATTGGGCCGACGCTGCCGCCCTTACGCCGCAGGGATAAGCCATCCTCTAGGGCCATAGCCCCTAAATATGACTGGTTTGGTCGGGTATTAGATAGCCTGCCCTCATGCAGTTTCCAGTGAACCTCAACCTTCACGGTCGACCCGTCTTGGTGGTCGGCGGCGGTCGCATTGCACTACGCAAAGTGGAACAACTTCTGATGGCTGACGCAGAAGTCACCGTAATGTCGCCGCTATTTGTCGAGGAGTTCTCTTGCCTTCCCGTGACATTGGTGCAGCGCGTATATGAAAGCGGTGATGTTGATGCGTTCCGTTTGGTAATCACCGCTACTGGAAACATGCCCGTGAACCAGCAAATTTTTGATGAGTGCGAAGCCAAAGGAATTTGGATCAACTCAGCAGACGACCCGGACCGTTGTGCGTTTACCTTGCCCGCAGCATTGCGTCGCGGTGATCTGATGGTCACTGTGTCTACCGGTGGTGCAAGCCCCGCTCTTGCTTCATGGTTGCGTTCACACCTTGAACTTTCGATTGTCCCTGAGTTTGAAGAAGTGGTGTCACGTCTTGCTATTGAGAGAGCACGTATTCATGCTGAAGGTGAATCAACCGAAAATGTGCAGTGGCAACCAATCATTGCGGGTGTAATGGCAGACCTTGGTATGGCATGCCCGGTAGTTCGCGAAGTGGAAACAGCGCAATGACCGTTCATCTTGTTGGAGCAGGTCCAGGAGACCCAGACCTTCTCACTGTGAAGGCTGTACGGCTGATTGGTGAAGCAGATGTGATCGTGCATGACTATTTGTCGAACGATTCGATTCTTGAATTAGCTAAACCCGGCACCGAATTCATTGACGTGGGCAAGAAGCCTGGCAACCCGACACCGCAAGAATTGATTAACGCGTTGTTGGTTCATCTTGGTGCGCAAGGAAAGAACGTTGTGCGGTTGAAGGGCGGCGACCCGTTCGTATTTGGTCGCGGTGGTGAAGAAGCCCAAGCCTTAATGGAAGCACGTATTCCTTTCACTGTGGTGCCTGGCATTACATCTGCCATTGGTGTGCCGGCAGCTGCTGGTATTCCGGTCACACACCGCAATGTGTCACCTGCATTCACTGTTGTGACAGGACATCGCGAAAACGGTGGTTCAACCAACATCGCGTGGGAAGCACTTGCACAAGTCGGCGGAACAATTGTTGTTCTCATGGGCGTGTCAGAACGCGCACTAATTGCGACGCGTTTAATGGCCGGCGGCTTGGTTGCCACTACCCCTGTTGCTGCAATTCGTTGGGGAACGCGGGCAGAACAAGTAGTTGTACGCACAACATTGGGTGAACTTGGTGCGGCTCAGTTGAAGGCGCCGAGCACCATTGTCATTGGTGCTGTTGCCGCATACGAATTCTTAGACAACTCCATGACCGACCATTTAGTGGCAGGTGCATGACATGCGCCGCTCGATTGATGTTGTGCAAATTGATGCCACAGATCTTCCCGATGGCCTAGAAGACACGACGCCCATCATGTGGACCGTTGCCGTGAGCGACGACTATGACGATGAAACACCGCGAGTTGTGTTGACCGTTGAACCACTTGGAGCCAACGGTGAAGGTTTGGTTGCACACCTTGCACCAGATAACGCACGCAGATTACGAAAAGCACTAGCAGATGCCCTCCGCGAGGTGGGCGAAAAGGAATAGCTATGACCATTGCAGAAGCCCCCATCCCACGCGATCTAGATGCAGAACAACTGCGTGACATCGAACGATTCGAGATCGCCATCGATCAGTTCTTGAAAGGCGAGATTTCAGACGACGTCTTTCGTGTGATGCGATTGAACAACGGCATCTACGGTCAGCGCCAAGGCGGCACAGCCCAAATGGTGCGCGTGAAATTGCCAGCAGGTTCGATCACTCCGGAACAGTTTGACGTAATGGCCGACTTGTCATCTGAATTCTCACGAGGATGGGGACACATCACCACTCGTCAGAACATTCAATTTCACTTTGTAGACCTTCGCCGCATTCCTGATTTGTTGCGCCGTCTTGCAGATGTACAACTCACATCGCGCGAAGCATGTGGCGACACAGTGCGCAACGTAATGGCTTGCCACTTAGCTGGTGCCTGCCCGTACGAGAAGCTCGATGTCACACCATGGGCCGAAGCGGTGTACCGCCATTTCGTACGTAACCCACTGGGCCAGCGTTTGCCTCGCAAATTCAAGGTGAACTTCTCTGGTTGCTCTACTGACTGTGGTCAGGCAATGTTCAACGACGTTGGAGTTGTTGCCGCTACTCGCACCCTCGAAGATGGCTCCATCGAATCCGGCTTTCGTGTCTATATCGCTGGCGGACTTGGTGCCAACCCACACCCTGCACTTGCGCTTGAAGATTTCACATCGCGCGAAGACTTGTTGCCAACTGTTGAAGCTGCATTGCGCGTGTTTGACCAAACAGGTAACCGCGACAACAAGTTGCGCGCCCGTATGAAGTGGGTTGTTGATCAATTGGGAATTGAAGAAGTACGTCGTCGCGTTATCAAGATTCGTCACACACTTCCTGCATCGTCTTCATGGCCAGGTGGAATTCCAGCTGAAGTACTTACTGCCGGTGATGCACCAGCAGGCCGTATTACAGAAGGCGAAGTGTCACAGGTAGGTCAGAGCACCATCATCAACTTCACATCGTCAGATCCGTTCCGTCGCTGGGAAAATGCAAGTGTGATTCGCGGTGCAGCAAATGGCACCGTGTCCGCAATTGCATACGCACCACTTGGCGATATCACCGCTGACCAGTTCCGTGCGCTTGCAACCATTCAGCGCCACTTCAAGTCGGACGTTCGTTTGTCGAACCGCCAGAACGTGGTGTTCCGCAGCTTGCAGCCAAGCCAAATGCGCGAGCTCTACGACATGCTCGATGCAATTGGCATGGCACGGCCTGGCGCTGAGCTTGCTCGTGACGTTGTTGCGTGCCCTGGTGCAGACACCTGCAACATTGCCGTGACTCAATCACGTGGGCTTGCAAAATCAATTGGTGACAAATTGGAAGAAGAAGGACTCGCTGAAATTGGCGGAGTCCGCATCAACATTTCTGGTTGCACCAATAGTTGTGGTCAACACCATGCAAGCGATATTGGATTCTTTGGTGTCGAGCGTCGTGCACATGGCAAGTCATTGCCCGGCTATCAGATGCTTCTCGGCGGATACGTTGGTGAAGAACAAATTCACTTCGGCGAAAAGGCTTTGCGCGTTCCGGCAAAGGCTGCACCAGAAGCCGTCGCTCGCGTGGTGCGTCGTTTTGCTGCAGAACGAACAGCCGCCGAGACCTTCCAAGGCTGGCTTGCCCGCTCTGGCGGTGCTGTTGCAATTGCAGATGGCTTGCGCGATCTTGATGAGATTCCACTTCCAGACGTGTCACCCGATTTCTTCATTGACTATGACGAGACTGGGCCATTCTCTGGCGAAGTCGGCGATTCGGAATGCGCTGTCTGATTCAGTAACTAACTGACAGAATGGTGCGATGGCCAGTGACATTCGCACCGATACATACCTCGGCACTGTGGTGCATGTGGTGGCCGACCGCCAGAACAGACCGAACTTGCCTATTGCTGGCTGCCCTTTTTGCGTTGGCGGGCTAGAAGCACCGGAACAATATTCAGTTCGTTCATTTCCGAACCGTTGGCCAGCATTGGAAGAGGGCTACTGCGAAGTAGTGCTGTACTCCTCTAACCATGAAGCCACCTTTGGCACATTGACTGCTGACGAGGCTTTGTCTGTTGTGAACCTGTGGGCGCAACGTACGCAAGCATTACGTGAAATGCCGAACGGTGAGTACGTGATTGTGTTTGAAAACCGTGGTGCAGAAATTGGTGCGACTATTTCGCACCCTCACGGACAGATCTACGCGTTTGATCATGTTCCACCTCGCCCTGCCCGCATGATTGCTGCTGGGTGGGAACCCGTTGTTGCATCGGCAGAACACTTGATTCTTGAAGTTGATGGATGGCGCGTGTTTAGCGAATATGCAGCTGTGTACCCCGTGTCGATTCGTATTGCACCGATACACCGCATTGCTGACCTGGCTGACATGAATGCAGTTGACCGCGCAATTCTTGCTGCAACATTGGTGCGAGTATTTGCAGCGCTAGATGCACTGTTTGATGCATCACTCCCCTACATGATGTGGATCAACCAGGCACCACGCACTCGCGACGACTGGCCAGATGCATGGTTCAATATTGAAATTGTGTCGCCGTGGCGCGCGCAGGGTCTTCCGCGATTTATTGCAGGCGTAGAAGTGGCAAGCGGTGAATTCTTTAACCCGGTCGACCCTGCAGATGTTGCGGCACGTCTACGCGCTTTACTGTGATGCGAGTAGTTGCGCCTGGGCGCGTGAACCTGATTGGTGAACACACTGACTACACAGGTGGACTGGTGTTCCCCATGGCAATTGACAGGTGGACCACCATTGGTTACGACGTCACTGGTTCTGGAATAGTTCTTGACTCTGCTGATGCAGATGGCACTGTTTCTATTTCACTGGGGCAATCGTTTGATGCGTCAATGACTCCATCGTGGGGCAGGTATGTGGGTGCTGTTGCATCGCTTATGGATTCACCGCGCGGTATTTCTGGACATGTCAGTACCACTATTCCTGTGGGTGCTGGTTTGTCGTCTAGTGCTGCACTAGAGATTGCAGTTGCAATGGCGCTTGGTTCTTCCTTGTCTGCTTCAGAGTTGGCGCAATTGACGCAACGTGCTGAACACATGGCGACTGGTGTTCCGACAGGCATTATGGATCAGTTGTGTATTGCCAGTGCCCGCCAAGGCCACGGTGCATTGATTGACTGCACCACACTCGAGGTCCGTCACATACCCATTCCATCTGATGTAAAGATTGTGGTGCGGTTTATTGCGCACCGCACCTTGGTGGGCACTGCATATGCAGACCGTGTCGCGCAATGTAAAGCAGCCGAATCAATCATCGGGCCTTTACGAAATGCAGCAATGTCAGACATTGCCAAAATTGACAATAAAATAATTCGAGCACGTGCCAGTCATGTTGTCTCTGAAAACGAACGTGTTCTCGATTTTTCTTCGGCTTTAGAGGAAGGTGACTACCACACTGCTGGATTCGTCATGACCGATAGCCACACAAGTTTGGCTAATGACTTTGAAGTCTCAAACGCCCAAATGGACCAAGCAGTGCGCAATATGTGTGCGACACCAGGGGTATTTGGAGCGCGCATGACCGGTGGCGGCTTTGGTGGGTGCATCGTTGCACTGTGTGAACCAGACGCAGTTGTTGACGGTTGGCATGTGCAACCTGTTGGTGCAGCACACCACGTGTCTTAGCGGTACGACACCACGTAGGCAAATGTGTATTCGCCTGGTTCTATTCGGTACTTCGCCAAAGTGTCAGGTCCGCAGCTAGCAGTACCAACACCGCGATGAGCAATATCGAGATGCACGTTCAGCGCTGGCTGACGGACAAGTTCGGCGTGCTCACTAGCGACAAACAAATCATGTGCTGAATGATGCACAGCAGACATATGCAAGAGGCATCCGTCGGCTTCAACACGTAGAACATGGCTCTTCTTCGGGTCAACGAATTCCATCCATCGACAATCAGTGCGCAAACCAAATTCCTGCGGAACTAAGTAGGGCAATTCATCTGGTGCACCTTCGTATATGCCCACCATTGCTGACGATTCACGGTCTGGGTAACACTCATGCGGGCCATTGCCATACCAACGCACTCGGGTGAACCGTGCGGGGATGCTGAACTTGGCGCCGATGCGCGGCACGTCTGCCATATCTTCAGGAATCACAACAGTGTGTTTATATCTCACTGCCCCATTTGATAGTTCAGTAATGGTGGTTGTGCTTTCCACCGTGTCGGCATCATCAGTAGCGATGCCCTGTTCTGACCATCGAGCAAGTGACCTGCCACCGCCATGATGCTGATCCATCAGCTTGAATCCGTCGTTGTCGGTTGGTGCACGCCACAATGTCACTTGTGGAGAAATATCAATTGGCATAATCGAAGTGTCTGGAATTGACGCCTTGGCCAGAGACGACTTTCGCAACGTCACTTGATCCCACGACACCACGTGGCCTTTCGGGGCCCATGACGTATCGCGAGCCAATGTCCATGTCACAGAAAAGAACACTTCTTGAGCATCATGAGGGATGATGACAGGGATGTCAACTTTTTCAGAAGAGTCAGCTGCAGTCTTTGGCACGGTGAGTTTGCCTGTCTTTGTAACAACACCATCAGCAACCATTTCCCATGTTGCTTTGTAGCCAGAAAGATCTGAAAACCACTGCCGATTACGAATCACTAAATGGGGATCCTTGTTCTTACTCTTCAGTTCAACAGAAATTGGGCGATGCACCCAGGCCAATTCACGCATCACGGGGTGCGGTGTCATGTCTGCGTGAATCAGCCCGTCGGCTACGAAGTTGCCATCGTTCGGCATATCACCGAATTGTCCGCCATATGCAAGGCGTGTTTGACCGTTTGCCAAGCACTGTGTGAGCCCATGGTCTTTCCATTCCCATACAAAACCACCCTGCAAACCAGGAGTATTTTCAAACGCATCCCAATAGTCAGCAAGTGAACCATTCGAGTTACCCATCGCATGGCTGTATTCACACATAATCAGTGGGCGCGTACCATCACCTGATTTTCCATAGGCAACGATGTCATCAATGGTGGAATACATCGGGCACACAATGTCTGACGACATGAGGCCACCATCTATCCAACCAGCATGAAAGATTGCGCCTTCATAGTGAATGGGCCGAGATGGGTCATACGAACGAATCCACTGCGATGCAGCATCGTGCACAGCGCCATATCCCGCTTCATTGCCGAGCGACCACATGATGATGCTTGGGTGGTTCTTATCGCGCTCCACCATGCGGCTGATACGCGACATCCATGTGGACCTATACGCAGGGTCGTGGCACAAGCTGGTATTCCATGCGTGACTTTCCGCATTGGCTTCGTCAATGACATACAGACCTAATTCGTCACACAGGTCGAGAAGACGTGAATCGTTGGGGTAATGCGAACAACGCACCGCATTGACATTGTGCTGCTTCATCAACACCAGGTCTGCGCGCATGTCGTCAACATCGACTGCCTTGCCCTTGTCTGGGTGATGATCATGACGGTTGACTCCACGAATCATCACACGTTCGCCATTGATCAACAACGAGCGCTTACGCACTTCCACACTGCGAAAGCCGGTGATGACGGGAACAACATCCATAACATCACCTGCTGGGTTTAACAATTGGACAATCACGCGATATCGCGTGGGGTTTTCTGCTGACCAGAGATCGACCTGAGGGATATCCCACGACAAGTCTGCAACATGACCTGTAAAAACGTACGGTGCATTAAACCAAGGCACTTCAACGGAATGTGCAGAGCCGATGCGCTTGCCAGTCAGTGATTCAAGATGAGCAACCGCAGTCCATCCGCGCTGCAATGGCTGTTCATGTGGAACATTGAGATGCACGTGAACACCGAGCGTTCCTACTGGCGTAGAACGTAACGACTTACGCACTACGCCTGCATCAACACGCACATCATTAATACCAATCATTGCCTGTGATGTGAGAAACACCTCCCGATGCAACCCTGCCATCCACCACTGATCTTGATCTTCCAAATGACTTTGCGCTGAAAAGCGACACACCACGATTGCAAGTTCGTTCTTTCCACTGATTAGTGCGCCAGAAATGTCGTATTCACTTGGTAATCGACTATCTGTGCCATATCCAACAAAGGTGCCGTTCACGTACACCATGTGCACGCTTTCCGCTCCGCCAATGTGTAGAACAGTACAACGGTCTTTCCAATTCTTTGCAACAGTAAACGTGGTGCGATGCACGGCAGTTGCAACTGTTTGTGGCAATGTTGGTGGGCGACCTTTCCAAGGCATTTGCACATTGGTGTAATGCGGTTCATCACCGAGACCTGAAAGAGTCCAGTTTCCTGGCACTGAAATTGATGTCCATGATTTCGTGTTGTCGGTGATTGCCGACGCCGGAACTTGATTCACATCTTCATAACGCTTGATTTTCCATTGACCATTGAGTGACACGAACCACGGACTCGATGTACGGTCGCCGGTACGCGCCGTGTCACTATCAGGAAACGTCGTGTGAAGTGAACGCATTGGCCGACGGTGAATCTGCACAATCTCTGGATCAGCCCAGGGTGTGAAAAAACTTGTATCAAAAATTGACATACTCACATCTTTCCACGCCGCCCCAGGAGTACGGTCCTTCGCATTACCTGTCGCCTTGTCACATTCTTCAACCACCTGTGGATATGGCTCCTCACGTCGGCTCTCGTCTTTTTATGCCCGCTCTTCGTCGGATCTTGCTCCTTCGGCCATGTGTGATGCCGAAGGCGGTGAACAAGACGAGGATTAAGAAGTTCCTGGGGACTTGCGTTTCAAAACACGCACGCCCTTCACTTTGCTAGTTGCTTTCGAGGCCTGCAGTTTTGCTCTATCGAGAGTGCGTTCTGCCCACGTGAATTCCTTCGCCAAAATTGCCAGCCCCGCAATGATGACAAGAATGCCAGGACCAGGTAACACCAACATTGCAACTCCTGCCAACAACACCACGCCACCGACAATCAAAATCACAAGTCGACGAATATTCGTGCGAATGAGACGAATCCATTCGAGCGGGTTATGTAGTCCACTGGCCATGCCAAATAATAGACCAACCTATGGCCACCCAGAGTTCATGTCATAAGGTGTGAACCATGACTTCGACCACTCATTCTGCATTGACAGAAGCGTCGATACCCACTTTGCTGATGTGCCTCGCACAAATTACAGGCGATGAGAAATGGCTGCGCGACCCATACCTTCCCCAGCGTGACACCAATTTGTTTCATGACGAAACAGGCGGGCTTTCAGATGGTGTCCAACAAGAGGTCCGCACGGCAATGTCAACGATTCTTGAGGAACTGAATGCTGGCACACGTTCAATACCGACTGATATTGATAACGAACAATTCATCACCATGATGCGTACATGTGTTGCAGAACAAGTTGAACCCGAATATGCACCAATGCTGCTGGAAGAGTTGGGATTCGTCGATCGTGACGTGCACTGGTCGACAACACTTCCGCCTTCATTACCTACAGATTTCCGCGTGCTGATCATCGGCGCAGGGTTTGCCGGGATATGTGCAGCTATCAAGCTTGGTCAACTCGGCATACCCTACGTAGTTGTTGATAAGAATACAGATATTGGCGGCACGTGGTTTGACAACAACTACCCCGAAGCCGGTGTTGATACGCCCAATCATTTCTATTCCTATTCCTTTGCGCCGAACACAGGTTGGAAAAACTATTTCTCGAAGCGCGCAGAGATTTGGCAATACGCCCGGGAAGTCGCAGAACGTCACAACATCATTTCCAATATTCAGTTCACTACCGAAGTGTCTTCATTGCATTGGAACAACGACAGCAATTCTTGGATCGCTACCATAATCTCAGACGGGACCAGCCGAAACGAAGAATTCCCCATCGTGATCACCGCAGTTGGCCAATTGAATAGACCTAATTTGGCACCCGCACGTGGCATTGAGAACTTCACGGGCCCATGGTTCCATTCGGCCCACTGGGACCACTCCGTTGATCTTGTTGGTAAGCGTGTTGCAGTGATTGGCACGGGTGCAAGCGCAATGCAGTTCATGCGCACAGTTGCAGCAACTGCTGGCGAGGTGACTATCTACCAACGTTCACCGCAATGGATTCGCCCAAGTTCTGATTACCATCGCACTGTTTCAGCCAACACCATGTGGCTATTGGAAAATGTTCCGTTCTATGCGCAGTGGTACCGCTTCGGTTTGTTCTGGCGATTTGGTGACGGACTGTTAAATACATTGCGACGTGACCCTGAATGGCCTTACCCGGAGCGTTCCATGAACCGCCACAATGATCGTCATCGTCAACAAATGACTGATTTTGTATTGACATCGCTTGAAGGCAGGCCAGATCTGCTTGAGAAATGTCTCCCTACGTATCCCCCGTACGGAAAACGCATTCTGATTGATAATGACTGGTACCCCACGTTGCGTCGCGACAACGTCCACCTGGTTGCTGAGGGTATAGACCACGTCACTTCAACTGAAATAGTCGATTCATCAGGAACGAAAACAGAATTTGATGTCATTATTCTGGCCACCGGCTTTCAAGCAGGAAATCTTTTGTCTCCTATTGACATTCGAGGACGTTCAGGAACTGCACTGCGCGATGTGTGGGGTACAGATAATCCGAAGGCGTATCTTGGTATCACAATTCCTGATTATCCCAATATGTTTATGTTGGTTGGCCCCAATACATTTGTTGCACACGGCGGCAGCATTATCTTCCAGGCCGAATGTGAGATGCGATACATCACCGATTGTCTTGTGACAATGGTGGAACAACACATCGCAAGTGTTGAAGTACGAGCTGATATCCATGATGCGTACAACGAACGCGTCGACGCAGAACACACTGAACTCGTCTGGGCTCATGCAGGTCTCAACAGTTGGTATCGCAATGCTCAGGGAAGAGTGTTCTCACCAATGCCATGGCGGTTTGTTGACTATTGGGAAATGACACACGATTTTGATCAGTCTGAATATGTGGTCACATCATGAATCAACCATTTAACACCAATGGTGGGATCCATGAGATTCCCCTGCCATCTGGAACTGGACGATTATGGCTATGCGGCAAGCATTACATCGGGCCAAATGTCGAAGAAGTTCTTGCGAATTGTGACAATGCAATTGCCGTATGTCTTGTGCAGGAACATGAATTAATTGATCGCTATCCGTCATACATCGAATGGCATGAAACACATGCAGGGACGCGGGGGGTATGGAACCCCATTGATGATTTGTCGTACCCCGAGTTTGATGAAATTTTCGAATTTGTGACTACGTTGACTGACCATCTCAATAACGGGCAATCATTAGTGGTGCATTGTGCAGCAGGAATTGGCAGAGCAGGTACTACCGCTACCGCCCTACTGATGATGTTGGGAATGAATGCAACTGATGCGTTGACACATGTACGTGAACATCGCCCGATGGCTGGCCCTGAAGCAGGAACACAACGGCAATTTATTGAAAATCTGGCTGTTCACCTTGATGGCCACAATTAATCAAGAGGCTGGGGTAAACTAATCCAACATTGAAATCACACAATCACGTGTGCATAGTGCTGGAAGTATCATGAATATCCTCGTCGTGGGAGCTGGTGGAGTTGGGGCCTCGATGGCCTCCATTGCTGAGACTCGGGGATTCTTTGACTCCTTTGTGTTGGCCGACATTTCGCGGGAGCGCGCGGAACAAGCGGTGGCTGAGCTTGATGATCCTGGGAAATTCTCCGCAGAAACAGTTGATGCTGGCGATGTAAAAGCACTCATCGCACTCATTACGCGGACTAAGGCTGACATTGTGATCAATGCATGTGACCCACGATTCAACGAACCAATTTTTGAGGCGTGCTTCACTGCGAAGTGCAACTACCTCGACATGGCGATGAACCTGAGCGAACCTCATCCTACGAACCCGTATGAAGAAATTGGCATCACGCTCGGCCATGCGCAATTGGCAGCCCACGAGGAATGGAAAGAAAGCGGATTACTTGCCCTCGTTGGAATGGGTGTTGAACCAGGCCTTAGTGACATCTTTGCGCGGTATGCCGCTGACCATTTGTTTGATGAAGTTCATGAAATGGGAGTGCGAGATGGTTCCAACTTGTCAATCGATGGGTACGACTTTGCTCCAACTTTTTCTATTTGGACAACCATTGAAGAATGTCTGAATCCACCCATCGTGTGGGAAAAAGAGCGTGGCCTCTACACCACTGACTGTTTCAGTGAGCCAGAAGTGTTCCACTTCCCTGCTGGTATCGGCCCCGTTGAATGCGTCAACGTAGAACACGAAGAGGTGTTACTCATTCCACGTGAGGTGGACTGCAGTCGGGTCACTTTCAAATATGGTCTCGGCGCTGAGTTCATTGACTGGTTGAAGACATTTGCCTACTTAGGTCTTGATTCCACCGAGAAAATCCGCGTCGGTAATGTGTCTGTCTCTCCGCGCGATGTATTGGCAGCGGTGTTACCGAACCCTGCAACTCTTGGTCACCTGATGCACGGCAAGACATGTGCAGGCACTTGGGTGCGCGGTATGTACGACGGTGCTCCTCGAGAGGTGTATCTGTACCACGTGGCAGATAACGAAACCACAATGCGTGAGTGGGGTTCACAAGCAGTGCTGTGGCAAACAGCAGTGTGTCCAGTGGTAGCACTTGAGTTGTTGGCAAAGGGCGACTGGAAAGCAACAGGCGTTCATGGGCCAGAACATTTCGATGCTGTTCCGTTCTTGAACTTGCTTGGCGATTACTCAACGCACCACGGCATTTTGGAAATGGGCCCTGGCATGTGGCCAAGTCCGAAGCCAACAGGACAACCTGGTTGGGATCGACCCGTGCGTCGCGCAATTTTGCCAGTGTAATTAATTACAGCGTGATTGCGATGCGATGCGCAATGTGGCGCGAGCTGGTACCGACACGTAGTTCGATATTGCCTGTCCATTGAGCCCATGCCGAGACTGCTGGATCCCACGTGCGGTACGCATCGGGGTCAAGATCAACATGAAGCATCGTTGTGCCATTGGCAGCCACTTTTACTCGTGCATAACCAACCAGTTTCTGATCTGGTTCATCACTAGGAAGCCCATCGCGTTCCTTGCGATGCGCGTACACCTGCACCACTTGCACACCGGCACGTGCTGATTCGTTTCGGACCGCTACATCAACTCCATGAGTTCCTGATTTCGATGCATCAATTATCTTGACATCTGCGTAACCCAGTCCAAATCCGAATGGGAACAACGGCTCACGGCCAACGGTGTCGTACCACCGATACCCGATGAGACGACCCTCAAGATATTT